>JAZOVZ010000110.1:0-9812 GCA_045658965.1 Eubacteriales bacterium | reverse complement strand
AGCCCGCTTGGCCCCCGACTTGACCCCCCTCCCCTACGAGAACACTCTGAAATTTGCCGTAGGGGAGGGGTCTCCCCTCCCGCGAATTCGGGCACGCAATATTCGCAAATTTCATATTACATCAAAAAAAGGCCGTCTTGCGACAGCCTTTTTTCTTTATTTTCAAATCACCAACATCGAATCATGCTCGGTCAGCGTGCCGTTCTTATAAAGCAGCGTCTTGACCTCGTACTTGCCGAGCTCCAGCGAAATGGTGGTGCCCATGACCGTGCAATCGCACTTGCGCGCTGTGTCAAGGTTGTTGAACAGGCGGATCATGTAGGTTTCGTCCTCCATCTTACGGAAGCAGGAGAGCGCAATATCGTTGTCGGACAGCACGACGGGCGAGTTCTTAAGATACGTGCCGTTGCCGTGCGGATAGACGTTGAGAGTATAGAACTTTTGCGCAAACTCGGTTGCCATGCGCTCCAGCTCGCCTCTCTCGCAGATCGCTACGCGGAACGAGAACTCATGCACGCCAAGGTCGATATAGTCGTAATATCTCTCATCGGGCAGAATGGGAAGATCCCCGGCAGGATGTGCGCAATAGACCGAGCCGTTGAGCAGCGTCAGATACAGCTTGCCGTTCTCAACCGAGCAGCCGTACGAGCCACTCTTGAAAATGCCCAGCATCTTGTCACCGCACTCCACAGCCACGAAACGCTGCGAGCACTGCTCCAGCTCCGTGCAGTATTCCTGCGTGCCAAACGAGGTCTGACCGATAAACTTGCCAAACTCGGCAAGCGGGATCTCCAGCTTAAGTCCCTTGCCCGCGTCACTCCAGGATACGTTGACCTTAACGTCCACGTAGGGCAGATCGTTATACAGCGTATAAGCAACGCGCACGTCGGACTTACCGGTAGTATATTCGCTCTCCACTCTCGTCAACACGTCACCGCGCTCGATGACGCGCAAGGAGGTCTTGCAATCAAGCTTTGTCAGGTCATTGCTCAAAGTATTGAGCCACCAGCCCCAAGGGTCTGCGTTATCGCTAAAGGATACGGGCATAAACGCACCGCAGCCCAGATACTGCTTACCGTCCAGCGAAAGTCCGGTCATCGCACCGCACTTCTGGCAGAAGTCCGCATGCACACCGCCGCCGAGATCAAACGAGGTCTGCGGTGTTTTATCTACGGGCACGCGATCTACCACGCTGACCTTAACGTCAAAGCGGGTCAGCGACATGGGCGCGAGCTTTGCGCGCACGGTCACTCTCTTGCGTCTGTCCATGTTGATGGTCGAGCCTTCCTTGGTCAGCTGGCTGACGCAAACGCCGTTTTCATCGCGCACCTCAAGGTGATACATGGTGGGTCCCATAGAGCCGATCGCATTCAAAAGCAGCATTTCCAGATCAAATACGCCGTCGATCTCATAAGGATGGGGATTGAATACCGCACAGGGATACTCCCCACCTGCGCCGCGCTCCCAGCCCTCGTACAGCTTGAAGAACGCACGGGAGAACTGCTCGTCAAGAATTTCAAGTGCATAGTCCGCCTTGCGCAGAGAGGACACGTTGCCCTCTATGATACTGGTACCCGACAGCACGTCGTGGAACTGCACCATAGCGAGAATGCGCTGTGCCTCGTCCATGGCAGCCTTATCGTATACGAAATCGGTCTCCATAGCCGCGCGTGCGCAGATCTTCTCTGTCATCAGCAGCTTATCCTCCAGCTCTGCATATCTGCGCTTGAGCGTGCTGACAGAGGAATAGCACTTGACAAAGCAGGGCTGCAGCGCGCCGTCCAAGCTTGCCTTGGGCGTTGCTGCGGCAAAGAACTGCTCGGGGGTGGAGTGCATGATCTGCACGCCGTTGCCAAGCTCCTCTTTGATCATCTCGCCGACCTCGCGCAAGTCCTTTCTGGAAGGTCCGCCGCCGTGGTTACCGATGCCCCACAGCGCAAACGCCACGTCCTGGTCCTGCCAAGGACGCATCTTTCTCTTGATGTCGTTGACCGCATTGCCCAGCTCGGAGCAATAAATGGTGTCGTCCTCAAATCTTGCTGCCTTGACCGAGCTGCCGTCAAAACCCTTCCACTCAAAGAACATGTGCGGCAGATCCATCATAGGCACCAGAGGACGGCAGAAAATGTAGCTGTCATAGCCGGTCTTATTAAGGATCTGCACAAGCCCCTGCGTGTGACCGAACGAATCAAAGTTGACAGCAGTGGTCGGACGCGCGCCAAACTTTTCCTTAAAATAGGTTAAGCCCGTTTCGATCTGGCGTACAAAGCCCTCACCGCTCGGAATATTACAGTCGGGCTGCACGTACCAGCCGCCCATAATGTGCCACTTGCCTGCCGCTACCAATTCCTTGATGCGGGCAAACAGCGCAGGATCGTATCTCTCGATCCACTCATACAAGAGCGCCTCGTTGTGACAGAAGATGTAGTCGTATTCGTCGGCAAGCTCGGCAGCCGAATAAAAGGTTGCCAGCGCAGCGGAAGCGCCCTCGTTCCAATCCCATTGCCAAACGGGGTCAAGGTGCGCGTTACAGATCAAGTGCAGTTGCTTCATATGCAGACTCCTTTGTGTTTGGATTTGTAATTTCATTATAACAAAAGCCCTGCCGCTTGTCAACGGCAGGGTATATATTAATTTTTGTTTTTTTGCAATCTGCTCTCGGCATTGGCAGCCATGCGGGTATTGAATTCGGAAAACGTGTGCATTTCCTCGGGCGTAAAGTCGGCAAAAATGCCGCGCAGATACTGCTCGGCAGCCCCAAGCAGATCGGGCATCATGCAAAGTGCGGTCTCGGTCAGGCACAGGTGCACCACGCGTCTGTCCTGCGCGTCGCGCGTGCGCACCAAAAGATCCCTGCGGATCAGGTGCTCCACCGCCTTGGAGATATTCGCCTTTGCCATGCGGCTGTATTTGATGATATCGGTCGCGGTATTCTTTTCGGGATTATTATATAAAAACAGCAGTGCCGTCATCTCGGTGCTCGTCAGGTGGTACTCCTTGCACGCGGGTGCGATGCATTCCTGCAGATACTGATCCATGGTATACATTTTACCAAGCCATTCGGAAAATAACATACGCTCCTCCTTTTAGTTTCTTTGTGAACTATCTGTATTATACGGTATTTGTGCAGGTTTGTCAAGTAG
This sequence comes from Eubacteriales bacterium, assembly GCA_045658965.1. Classification (GTDB taxonomy): domain Bacteria; phylum Bacillota; class Clostridia; order Oscillospirales; family CAG-272; genus SVQP01. The sequence goes on along the minus strand of JAZOVZ010000110.1, from coordinate 6,669 downwards.
GAGGGCGCGTTTTTTCACTTTCTGCGAATTGACAAACCATTTTCCATAAGCTATAATTAAATTAGAAAACATACGGAAAGGATGCAAAAACCATGAAACGCTATAAGCTCTCTCCTTTATTGATCCTTTTATCGCTTTGCTTGCTGCTTCCCTTGGCTGCCTGCACCACGCAGCCTGACGGCGGACTTGATGACGGCTCGACACAAGCAACCGACGCGCCCCTTCAAACCGAGGGCACGCAGGACACCGAAGCCAACACCGAAGCCGACACCGAGCAGGAAAGCTCTACGCCCCCCGAGCAGGGCGAGATTGATTACTACCCCGGCATGTCCTACGTCAAGGAGGAGACCCGGATCGCAATTGACGGCTTTGACACCGCACTGCTTGGCACGGTTGCCACCGCCGATCAGACAGGCGTTAAAACGCTGCTGGACGCAAACTTCAACGACGGTGATAAGACCGCAGGCGGCAAGATCGCTTACCGCGACCAAAATCACGCTGCCATCATTGACGGACAGATGTACTTTGTGCACGACGGCGAAAAGTTTGGCTCCGGCTGGTCGACGTGGTCGCCTCTGACCCCCGCTTCGGTCAAGGAAAACAGACAGGTGCAGCTTTCCCTTGATATCAAGAGCTTTGCGCCCAATGCGGCATCCACGGGCACGCATACCTGGATCTCCACCTTTATCGGCTGCTACGTTTCCAACTATTCGGGCAAGATCCCGGACGCTCCCGGTGACGGACTTTGGTTCTCGTTCTCACAAAACGACGTGATCACCGTCATAGGCGGTGACGTGGGCGGCTGGCCTGCGGGCTTTACTTCGGTCAAGATCCCGAAGGGATTTGCCGAGATGCAGCACGTAGATATTGTTTGCACCGAAAATTACGATACTTATATCTACGGCACGTTTGACGGCGGCGAGCGTCAGCTGCTGCTCAAGACCCAAATGGACAACTCGACCCTGCGCGTCTATGACGCTGCAGGAGAGCTGGTGGCAGAAACCGCCAATACCATGAGCCATTACGCAGGCGACTATTTCGTATTCTTTACGCATATGGGCGGCAGCGTGATCGACAATCTCAAATTATACGCTTGCCAAAAGGAGGACTATCGCGTGGAAACCACCATCAAAGCCGTTCCCGACGAGGGCGTGATCCCCGGACTTGATATGACCGACAAGACCGACCTTGTCAGCATTTGCTACTCGGTGTGGTTTGACGGCATTCTCGGTACGGGCACAGAGCCTGTTAAGGATTTCAACAATATCACCGAGGTGCTTGAGGGCAAGCGCGATTGGGGCTCCGTGCACGCCTTCCACTACTGGGCAAAGCCCGCGCAGGGCTATTACCGCTCGACCGACATGCAGGCGGCAAAGAACAACCTGATCCTCTTGGGCGAGGCTGACGTGGACTTTATCATCCTTGACTACACCAACGCAAACGACGGCTATATCTCCAATACCGCCATGGGTAAGGTCTGGATGTTTGATCCCTTGGAAACGCTTTGCAAGGCATCCTTAGAGCTGCGTGCCGAGGGCTATCGCACCCCCTACATCGTGGCTTGGTGCGGCGCATCGGAAGGCCCGATGATACAGGCACTTTACGACCGCTTCTACACCGATTCCCCCTATGCCGACTGCTTTGTGTACTGGGAGGGCAAGCCCTTTATGATCTACACGCAGAACGTGGACTCCTTCCCCTGCCCCGAGCTCTTTACCGTGCGACATATGTGGGGATTGACGAGCGAGAAGTGCTGGAGATTTTTGAACGTCCGAAACAGAGGCACAGCCTATGAAAAGGGCGGCGTGGCAGAGCAGCTCTCGGTTGCGGTTGCTTCGCAGGAAACGTATATGTCTATGCCCACCGCGCACGGCAGAAACGGCGGCAAATTCTTCTACGATCAATGGAAGGAAGCCTTCCGCGTGCATCCCAAGGTGGTCACGATTACCTGGTGGAACGAATGGACGGCACAGCGCTTTATCGTGGACGGTCAGACCGCATTCGTGGATAACTACAACCAGGAATACAGCCGCGACATCGAGCCCATGGAAGGCGGTCACGGTGACCAGTATTATCAATGGATGAAGCAATACATTGCCGCCTACAAGGCAGGCGAATCTTGCCCCAAGCTGACCGAGTGATAAAGAGAACGCTATGAAAAGACATATCATCACAGCGTTACTGCTCTGCACACTCACGCTGCTTGCCCCCTTGAGAGCGTTTGCCGAAACCGAGCCTATCCCCGAGGGACAGGGCTTGATCATCACCGAGATCTGCTTCAACCCTGCTTGGATTGCGGGGGATGAGCAGATCGAGGATAATGCCGACGTATTCCCCTACACCGAGATATACAATCCCACAAACAGAACTATCTCGCTTGCAGAGTTGGGGCTTTTCCACCTCTCTGACGGTAACGTCAGAGCAGAATCGGGTGCGCTGATCTGCGCAGGGGACACGCCTACGCTTGCTCCCGGTGAGATCGCCGTGATCGTGCATCACTCAAAGAACTGGGAAACGCTCGGACTTGACACCACTGCAGAATCCGCCACCGCCGTTTACGAGGCGTTTACGGATCTGCACGGCATTGCCGACGTCCTCGATAAAAATCACTTCTATATCGCAACCAACAAGGATTTCAAGTTTGACAAGGAATCCACCCACGCGACCGTGGAGCTGTACTGCGGCGGCTTTGTGCAATCGGTGACCTACGATGCGGTATATTACAACCGTAACAACCGCGCCGTGGTGTTCGGCACGGACGGCGCTTGCATGGGTACGACCATCCCCACCCCCGGCAGCGTGTATGACAACCAGATCCCCCATAACTCCGATCTTGTCCCCGACACGCTGACTATCCCGATCAAGGCGGTGGAGTACAATATCTGCGCCTCGGGTATCCCCAACGATTACGAGGACATTCCCTTTATTGCGGACAGACAGGACGAGGCGTTTGCCTTGATTGAGGCAGAATCTCCCGACCTGATCGTGCTGTGCGAGGTCAACTTTGCTTGGCAAGAGTACATTCAAGCCTTTTGCGAGAAAAACGGCTACACCGCTTACGGATATTCCAGCGCGGGCAGAGATTTCCACGGCAATCAAAACAAGCAAAAATGGGATCTGACCTCGCTGATCCTTTGGAAAACCGACCGCTTTGAGGTCATAGAGACCAATCGCTTCTGGTGCTCCTCCACCCCCGACAAGAAGGGCTCGAGCAAATGGAACGGCGGTCTTACGGGCGACATGGCGCGCTGCATCAACTATGCCGTGCTCAAGGACAAGGCAAGCGGCGTGGAATTCTTGTTCATGGGCGCACATCTCGACGCCAAAAGCGAAGAGGTCCGCGCGCTGTCCGCACAGCTGATCTACGACCACTCTCACGCAATCGCAGGCGAGCGTCCCATCATCATGCTGGGTGACTGGAACGCCAACCAGACCCACGGCTCTTACGATATCCTGACCTCGGGCGACCTGGCAGACGCACGTTTTCGCACTTACCAGACCAATCTGCACGGCACATTTAATAAATGGGGCGAATATTCCGCGGATTTCCAGACTCGCCTGCCCATCGACCATTGCATCATTTCCAAGGACAAGATCTGGGTGGACGCCTACAAGCAGGTGGGCGGCGACCCCATTGAGAACGTCCCCCACCCCTCCGACCACAACATGACCGTATTTTCCCTGCTGGTCACCACGGGTGAGCCGCTGCCCGAAACCACCGAGACAGAAACCGAGCAGCCGACCACGCAAACCGAGGGCGGATGCAAATCAATCGCACTTCCCTGTTCCTTTGTACTTTTATCGCTCGCAGCAATCATGCTTGGCAAGAAAAAGAATCATTAAAAACTACAAAGAGCCGTGCACAGCACGGCTCTTTCCTGTATTTATTTGTGCGGTGTTTTATGCACGGGCTTTTTCTTTTTTCTGACCGAGAAACCGAAATCCCCGATCTTTTTGCCCAGCGCAAAATACTCGCCGTGCGCAAACGCGGCAAGGTTGGCTTTGTCCAGGCGCAATTTGCCATTTTGATCGATCAAGCTCTCCTGTACGTCCACCGCCACCACGTCGGCAAGGAACATGTGGTGCGAGCCAAGCTCGATAACGTCGGTCACGCGGCACTCAAGACTCAAGGGGCTTTGTGCCACCAAGGGACACGCCACCTCGCTTGCCTGCTCCTTGACCAGCCCAAATTTTGCAAACTTATCTACCTTTGCACCCGTCAGCATACCGCAGCCGTCCACCGCCTTGATCATGTCCGCGCTTGTCAGGTTGATAACGAATTCCCCGCTCTCCTTGATCATTTTGTAAGAGTGACGCCCGGGGCGCACCGAAATATAGGTCTTGGGCGGCACGGTATTGATAATGCCCGTCCATGCCACGGTCAGCGCATTGGAATGCTCCATGTCTCCGCAGGTCACCAGTGCCGGAGGGGCGGGAGCGAGCAGCGCACCGCCGCGCCATTTGATCTTTGCCATAAAATTTTCCTCAATTTCCATACTTTTTCTTGATTATATCATGCAAAGTTCGGGATGTCAAGCAAAAAATCACTTGACAAACGCGCCAAAATTCTGTATAATAGACTATATATGGAAATGTTTCATTTGTAACACTATTTATATATGGCGAGCCGCTCGCCGCAGAAAGGATGTATTATGTTAGTACGTAAAAAGACACCCCGTATCTATACGCCCGCAAAGGACGTCCGTGACCTGACACGTATTCTGAAATCCCACGGAGCAAAGATCGCTTTCCGCTACTACAGAGGCAAGCAGCTGCTCTCCATGTCCTACAGCGACTTTTCCGATCTGATCGTTGACCTTGCGGCAGGCTTTGACGCTATGGGTCTTGCAGGCAAGAGAATTGCCGTCATCGGTGAATCCTGCCCGCAGTGGATCGCGACTTACCTGGCAGCCATTGCATGCGGCGGCGTTGCCATTCCCATGGATAAGGAGGTTGCAGTTTCCGAGCTGGAAGGCTTTATGACCTTTGCAGAGGCGGACGCAGTTGTCTACACCTCCTGCATGAACGAAAAGTTCAAGGAAACTGTTGAAACGCACCCCGGCGTGCAGTACTTCATTCCCGTCAGCACCGAAAAGCTCTCTTACCTGCATCACCCCAAGATTAAGGAATTTGACGACATCGTTGCTATGGGTCAGAAGCACATTCACGACGATCACTTCTCTCTCAAGACCCCCAAGGACCTGCGCCGCATGGCAGTTATGCTGTTCACCTCGGGTACCACGGGTTCTTCCAAGTGCGTTATGCTGTGCGAGCAGAACGTGATCTCTGCAGCAAACGCTGCTTGCTCTGCCGTTGACTTCTACAAGGAGGATACCATCGTATCCGTTCTGCCCATTCACCACACCTACGAGCTGTGCATTGACATCGCTGCGCTGATCTACGGTATGGAGATCTGCGTCAACGACTCCCTCAAGCACGTTATGCGTAACTTCGAGCAGTTCAAGCCCACGGGTCTGCCGCTGGTTCCCCTGTTCGTTAACACCATGGATAAGCGTATTTGGGAGACCGCACGCAAGAAGGGCAAGGACAAGGTGCTCAAGGGCGCGATCAAGGTTTCCGGCGCTGCAAGAAAGATGGGTATCAATATGGGTACCGGTCTTTTCAAGGACGTTACCGGCGCGTTCGGTGGCAGACTTGTCAAGATCATTTCGGGCGGTGCACCGCTCAACACCTCTGTTGTGGCAGACTTTGACGCTTTCGGCATTCAGATCTGCGAGGGCTACGGCATTACCGAGTGCTCTCCTCTGGTTGCCGTCAACCCCTACTATGCTCCCAAGCTCGGCTCTGTAGGTCCTGCCGTAGAGTGCTGCCGCGTACGCATTGAGGCAGACCACATTGACGATCAGGGTCGCACCATCGGTGAGATCCAGGTCAAGGGCGACAACGTCATGCTGGGCTACTACAAGAACGAGGAAGAGACCGCCAAGGTATTCACCAGAGACGGTTGGTTCCGCACCGGTGACCTTGGTTACATGGATGAGGACAAGTACATCTTCATCACCGGCAGAAAGAAGTCGGTCATCGTTCTGGAAAACGGCAAGAACGTATTCCCCGAGGAAATGGAAGAGTACCTGGAGAACATCGACACCATTGCAGAGGTCGTTGTCATCGGCAGAGATTCCGACGAGGGCGTGAAGCTGACCGCCGTTATCTACCCCAACTTCGACAGATTCGACAAGAATGCCTCCAACGAGGAAATTCAGGCAGCAATCTCGGCGCAGATCAAGGACCTCAACAAGAAGCTGGTTGCATATAAGCAGATCCGCATCATCGAGTTCCGCTCCACCGAGTTTGAAAAGACCACCTCCAGAAAGATCAAGAGACACTTGATTAAGTAAGTATAAAAAACGCTGTCGTATCGGGCTGCGGAATTAGCGGTAAAAAAGCAGGAATTTGTTCGAGTACGAGCAGATTCCTGCTCTTTTATATTATGTTAACGTATTGTCGCGGTTTCCGTTGCCGCATTTTCGTCATAAACCCTTTCTATTCGCGCTCTCCCCCCTGCGCTTGGCACATGGCAGCGCGAAATATCCCCCCTCCCGGAGGGGGGCTCTGAGGGTAGCATCGCGCTTTTCTAAACCGAAACTCGACCGTCAACGGTAACTAGATTTACCGAAATCTGCGTGAAAACCGATATTTCAGCGGACA
>JAZOVZ010000109.1:0-3628 GCA_045658965.1 Eubacteriales bacterium | reverse complement strand
CCCATCGTTGCACTTGGCGCGCTTGTCATCGAAAAGAAGAAGGATTAAAACCACATACCAATACAGCACCCCCGCCGAGCAATCGGCGGGGGTGCGTTGTTGTTATGGGGGCAGGCGGATATGCAATCCGCCCCTACGGGTATTTGGATTTTACTGTCTTCCAATCTCTTCAAAAGGATCAATGCCTTCCACGAAGGCGGGAAGAATGCGTACGGTAAAGGTAAACTTCTTCTCTGCAAACTGCCACTTGGGTGCAAGTCCGGGGCCGCAGGAGTTAGAGCCGATGCCGTCCTGGCGGTAATCGAGGTTGACAACCGTTTCCTTGGCAGGAACGAGCTCGTCGTTGTGCGCGGTGGAGGTCAACTGCGCGGTCGAGATATGCGAGCAGTTAAAGCTGAAATCGCGCGCGGTGGAAAGCGCACAAATGCCGTGACCGATCAGCGAGGAGATCGATACCCACTTGGTATCGGCATGCGCGCCGTTTTCCTGCGGCTTGACGTAGGGTTCAAAGTTCTCGCTTGCGGTGGTGCGGAACAGACCCACGTACGATGCGTGATGCTTGTCAGCATAAGCCTCAACGGGACCTCTGCCGAAGTAGGTCAGATTTTCTGAACCCTCGGGCATAGTGAACTCCACGCCAAAGCGGGGCAGGTGGGGCAGATCTGCGCGGATTTCGGTGTCCATGTCGATCTTGATGCCGTCCTCGGCATATACCGTGTAGGTTGCGGTCATCTTTGCAAGCGGTTCTGCACCGTCATTGCCAAGCGTCAGCGTAGCCGTGATCTTGGCGTATGCCTCGGTCTGCTCGTAAAGTGCGCAGGAGGTGCAGGCGGTGGTTGCGGTGTGAATGCCCAGCTGCTGCCAGAGGTTGCGGATATTTCTGTCGTTATCGGTGGGGGCGCGCCAAACAGTGGGCGTCATGGGGGAGGTGAGCAGCTGCTTTCCGTTGTCGCAAATACCTGCGATCAAGCCGCTCTTGCGATCAAAGGTATAGGTGGTCTTGGCGGTGTGCACCGTGATCTTGTCCTCGGTCTGTGCGGCGTCAAGGTAAGCATAGGGCGATGCGGTGCTGCCAAGCGGTGCTTTTTCGCTGGCGGTGACATCCAATTCAAACTGCGCAAAGCCAACTTCATAGCCTGCCTGTGCCCAAGGCTTGTCGCCGTTCTGGGTTACACTGATAAAGAGGTACGCGCAATCGCGCAGGGGCGCGTCAATGTTGAGCGCGTAAGATGCGCTTGCCTGCGGTGCGATATCCAATGCGTAGATATTGCCCGATGCTACCGTCTTGCCGCGGCATTCTACCTTCCAGTAAAGGTCAAGGTCGCAAAGGGAAGTGAAGTAGCGCAGATTGGTCAGCGTGAGCGCACCCGTGCTTTGATCAAACGCAGCGCGGAAGGGCTTGATGACCTGCTTGTATTCCATCAGTCCCGTGTGCGGATGGCGATCGGGGTAGACCAAGCCGTCGGTGCAGAAGTTGCCGTCGTGCGGAGTGTCGCCAAAGTCGCCGCCGTAGCGGTACTTGGGGTTGGTATACACGTCACCGATTGCCGCAGCGTGGTCAATAAACTCCCAAACGCAGCCGCCAAGGAAGCCGTCATTTGCGTAAATGACATCCCAGTAATCGGCAAGGCAGCCGGGGCCGTTTCCCATGGCGTGCGAGTACTCGCAAAGGAAGAGGGGCTTGGAGAACAGCTTGCGGTCAAAGTACACGTTTTGCACCTCGGAAATCTCAGGGTACATGCGGCTTTCCACGTCAATGTAGTCGCACTTGACCAGCTCGCGGATTTCCTCGTCGGTCTTATCCTTGTATACTTGGTGAATGCGGTCGTCCATGCGGCGCGAAATGTCCTCGCAATGCACCAAACAGCCGGGCATGCGCTCGTGATAGTAGTCACCCATTGCCTGCTGGTTGCGTCCAACGCCCATTTCGTTGCCGACAGACCACATCAGTACGCATGCGTGGTTCTTGTCGCGCTCCATCATCAGGCGCGCGCGGTCAACGTAGCTTTCTTTCCATTCGGGCGCGTCGGTCAGCTCGTCCCATCTGCCCGCAATCGCCATGCCGTGTGTTTCAAGGTCTGCTTCGTCAACGACGTAAAAGCCGAGCTTGTCGCAAAGCGTTAAAAATCTCGGGTCGTTGGGGTAGTGGCTGGTACGGATGGTGTTGACGTTGTGCTGTTTCATGATCATCAGATCCTTGATGATATGGTCGATCGGGGTGGTTGAGCCCAGCACGGGGTGGCTGTCGTGGCGGTTGACGCCCTTGGTCTTGATCTTTTGTCCGTTGAAGTACAGCACACCGTTCTTGATGGCGATATGCTTAAATCCTACGGGAATGTCGATGTATTCGCTGCCCGAGTGCAGGTGCAGGGTGTAGAGATTAGGGGTCTCGTCGTTCCACAGAACGGGAGCGTCCACGTCAATATGCAGCGCGGCATTGCCGTCGGCTACAAGCGTGCCGGAGGCTACGGTCGCGCCGCAAGGGTCGCACAGCTCGTAGCTGACCTGTGCCTTGCCCGAAAGGGAAAGCTCGCAGCAAAGCTTGGCAGATGCGAAATCGTCGGCAACAATGGGGTGGTTGTAAATATCCACGATATGCACGGGATCGCGCAAAAGCAGATACACGTCGCGGAAAATGCCCGACCAGCGGAACTTGTCCTGATCCTCCAGATAGCTTGCCTCGCACCATTTGAACACCAGCACCTTGATCGAGTTTTCACCCGTGTGCAGATAAGGGGTGACGTCGATCTCGCTTGTCATGTGGCTGACCTGGCTGTAGGCGACAAACTGATCGTTGATGTAGAGGTAGAAGCAGGAGTCTACGCCCTCAAAATTGATGCATACCGTCTTATGCAGCATCGCGGGGGTGACAACAAAGCTGCGCGCGTACACGCCGCAGGGATTGATTTCGGGGATGTTGGGGGGATCGAGCGGGAAGGGGTAGACCACGTTTGTATAGTTGGGGGTGTCATAGCCGCGGCCAAGCATGGTCTGCCAGGAGCGGGGGACCTCGATCTTGTCGGGCGTTGCGCTCACACCAATCGGGTCGGGCAGCTCCTTGGAGGAGGGGTAGAAGGTAAAGTCCCATTCACCCGAGAGGTTGATGAAAAACCTACTTTGATCGCGCAGATCGCGCGCAGCCGCATCGGCAGAATGGTAGGGGACAAAATACGCTCTGGGAGCGAGCGTGCCCTTATGCAGGACGTCGTATGAAAGATGATAGGTCAGATTCATAAAAGGACTTCCTTTCAGTTTTGTTGATTCCATTATAACAAAAAAGCGCACTTGCGTCAAGCGTAAAACGGGATTTTTCAAGCATATATCCCGACAAGTCACAGTGGAATATTTTTGCGCTCCCCCCCTTTTTGTGTCATCCTGAGCGGAGCGATGCTGCAGAGCAGCAAGCGAAGTCGAACTTTTGCGGCATGGAGTATCCGTCGCGTAGCAGGATACGGAATAGAGCAAAAGCGCAAGCCACGATACCGGGGACTGTCCCCTGTGACGTGCCCAAAGGGCATGTTACTGCGGGACTGTCCCCCGTGTTGTGGCGCAGCGGGATCTCTGAACGACTTGATCAACGTCTGTTTAGCCAAAGTTGTATTTGATTGTGCGGACGGAGGAGGACGCC
>JAZOVZ010000108.1:0-35116 GCA_045658965.1 Eubacteriales bacterium | reverse complement strand
GGAAATCACCAAATCAGTGAAATTTTGATGTATGGAAAGGTTTATATATATGAAAGCAACCGGTATTGTGAGAAGAATTGACGACCTTGGCAGGGTCGTAATCCCCAAGGAGATCAGACGCACCATGCGCATCCGAGAGGGAGATCCGCTGGAAATATTTACCGACCGCGAGGGGGAGGTCACCTTCAAAAAGTACTCGCCGATCGGGGAGCTTGCGTCGTTTGCAGGACAGTATGCAGAAACGCTGCACAAGATCTGCGGCTTTGGCGTGGTGATCTGCGACCGTGATGCGGTCATCGCAACTGCGGGCGTGTCGCGCAAGGAGTATGCGGACAAGTCGCTTTCCGAGGAGTTGGAGAGCGTGATTGAGGGCAGAGGGCTGTATTTGTGGCGCGAGGGTGAGGAAAAGTATCCCGTTATCTCGCAGGAGACCGCACATTACGTCAGCTGTGCTATGCCCATCATCAGCGAGGGCGACATCGTGGGCTGCGTGGTGTCGGTCGCAGACAAGGCACAGGAGCGAGTGGGTGAGGTGCACAGCGACGTGGAGTGCAAGCTGGTGCAGACTGCGGCAAGCTTCCTTGGCAGACAGCTGGAGGGTTGATGAAATGCGGGCGGGCGATAGGTCCGTCCGCGTTTTTTTATATGGATAATGTATGAATTTGTCGCCAAACACCTTGATTTTTGGCGACGATTTTGGTATAATAAAATGAATGATTATATCTTGGGGGAGAATGCCCTCAAAAGGAGTTACATATGGAAAGAGTATCCAAGCACAATTATTATTTGGACATCGCACAAACGGTTGCCGAGCGCAGCACCTGCCTGCGCAAGAAATACGGCTCGATCATCGTCAAGAACGACGTCATTGTGTCCACGGGCTACAACGGCTCACCCAGAGGCAGAAAAAACTGCTCGGATATTTCCTACTGCATGAGAGAGCATTTGCAGATTCCGCGCGGTGAGAGATACGAGCTTTGCCGCTCGGTGCACGGTGAGGCAAACGCCATTATTGCAGCGTCCCGTGAGCAGATGCTTGGGGCGGATCTGTATATGGCTTGCGTTGATCCCGCGGACGGCTCTATTGTGGGTGGCACCTGCTCCTGCATGATGTGCAAGCGCATGGTCATCAACGCGGGTATTGCGCGCGTGATCATTCGTGACACCAAGGATGAATTCCGCATCATCGAGGTGGGCGAGTGGATCGACAACGACGACTCCTTGAGCGGTCAGTTTGGATATTGATAAGGGGACTTATATGAAGATCAAAAGAATTTTACTTGCTCTGGTCGCGCTGATCATGGCACTCAGTCTTTGCTCCTGCGGTACAAAGATCAAATACAACGGTGAGGATAACAGCTATACCGATAAAAAGGGCAACGCCTATTTGCGCGCACCCTCTGCTTACGAGCCGGTTTCTTATAAGACCGACAAGACCTTTGGTACGCTGATCGCCGGTATTGGCGAATTTGATCTGTATCAGATCGCGAACGCCCCCGAGGGCGAGTGGGTGACCACTGCGGACGGTGACGTGCTGTACCGCGACGGCGTTAAGCTGCCTGCGCTTGGCGAGTTTGAAACCAGCCACATTTACGTTTGCCGTGAGGGGGAGAGCATTCACGCTTTTGCCAATATCACCAAGGCAGAGGACGTGGCAGCCATCATTCAGGTGTATACGGAGGGCGAGAGCATTCCTTATCCCACCCAAACCGCAGAGCAGAATTTGCGTCTGCGCTTTGCATCCGACGCATATCCCTTCTTATATTACCGCCTGGTGTATCTGGAGTACACAAGTGACGTGATCGTGTATACGACGGACGCTGAAGGCAACGAGATCGAAACCAATTACGGAAAGTATTTTATTTACAACAGAGACGACGGCAGATGCGTACCCGCAGGGGACGTGGTGCACACTTACGTAGAATGATGGAACAGAACGCAAAGAAAAAGAGAATTTATACAAAGCCCATGACTCCCGAGCATATTTCCGAGGTAGCTGCGCTGGAAAAGCTATGCTTTTCCGCACCTTGGAGCGCGCAGAGCCTGGAGCTTTTGACGCGCGAGGGTATCGGTACGGGCGTCGTTTATATGGAGGACGGTAAGGTGGTCGCGTACGGCGGCATGCTGTGCGTGGTGGATCAGGGACAGATCACCAATATTGCCGTGCATCCCGATTACCGCCGCCGCGGCATCGGTCGCGCCATTGTGGGCGCGCTGCTTAAGATCGCCATGGACGAGCGGTTTGAGGAGGTCACCCTGGAGGTGCGCAAATCCAACGAGGCGGCGCAGGCACTGTACCGCGGTATGGGATTTCGCGCCATTGCCACGCGTCCCGGGTTTTATTCCAAGCCCACCGAGGACGGCGTGATCATGACGGCATATCTTTAAGACACGAGATTTTTGGAGATAGTATGTACATTTTCGGAATGGAAAGCTCCTGCGATGAAACGTCTGCAGCCATTGTGCACGCGGACGAGGCAGGAAATTTAACGATCAAGGCAAATATTGTAGCGTCACAGGTGGACGTGCACCGTCTGTACGGCGGCGTCGTGCCCGAGATCGCAAGCCGCGCACACGTGGAGGCGGTCTCGCGCATCACCAAGGAGGCACTTGATACAGCCGGTATTACGGTGAGGGATCTGGATTGCGTGGCAGTTACGGCAAATCCCGGTTTGATCGGCGCTTTGCTGGTGGGCGTCAACTTTGCCAAATCCTTTGCATTTGCAAACAATATTCCGCTTGTGGCAGTCAACCACATTCACGCGCACGTGGGTGCGGCGTATCTGGCGCACCAAGGGCTCAAAGCTCCCTTTGTTGCGTTGGTGGTTTCGGGCGGTCACACGCAATTTTACAGGGTGGATACCGACACCGATTATACCGAGATCGGCGGCACGCGCGACGATGCTGCGGGCGAGTCGTTTGATAAGGTGGGACGCGTGATTGGCATGCCGTATCCCGGCGGTGCTGCGCTGGACAAGCTGGCATACGAGGGTGATCCCAAGGCGTTTGCGTTGCCGTCTCCTGCGCTGGCAGGGGATAGCCCCGATTTTTCGTTCTCGGGCATCAAGACCGCAGCCCTCAATCTCATCAACGGTGCGCGTCAGCGCGGCGAGGAGATCAACGCTGCCGATATGGCGGCAAGCTATACCGCAACCATTGTCAAGGGCATTGTCAAGCAGACCGAAAAGGTGCTTGATGAAACGAAAACACCCGTGCTGGTTCTGGCAGGCGGTGTGGCTGCAAATTCGCATCTCAGACGCGCTTTGCAAGAGCTGTGCGATAAGCGCAAGGTGACGCTTGCCGTGCCTCCCATCTCGCTTTGCGGGGACAACGGAGCTATGGTAGCGGCTGCCGGTTACTTTGCATTTATGAACGGCGAAAGAGCGGGTACGGACCTCAACGCAAGCGCGTACGATTAAGCAGATAGTTCTGCTTTTGTCAACCCCTTTTTTGAAAATAAATCATTTTCGTCAAAAGGACGAAAATGTGTGCGTTTTTTATGAAAAAACAACCGACAGAGTTTTCTACAAGAGTTTTCAACAGGCTGTGGAAAACGTAGTGGAAAACTGAATTATTCACGATTTTATGCATGGAAAAATGCGGAAAAATCCCGAAAATTGTCGATATCGCAAGCGAAACTGTGGATAACCCTGTGGAAACTGTGGAAAACTTTATGCAGTTTTGCGGCTGTTGAAAACTTTTTTCTTGGCTGATGCGTGTCGAAAAGTCAAAAAATTAACGGGAGAATTTACCGTCGTTTTTCACAAAAAAGACTGCTTGGAGGTAGGTATTTTGGCATACGAAGAACTGGAAAAGCAACAAATTGAGTGCTCGGAAACGCACAAGGAGCACGGAACGAAACCTTATATTTCTCCTGCCGTGGTGCGCAGATTGCCGCGCTATTACCGTTATCTGCGCGAGCTTTTGACGCAGGGCATTACCCGTATCAGCTCAAGTGAGCTGTCTGCACGCATGAACGTGACTGCCTCGCAGATCCGTCAGGACCTTAACTGCTTTGGCGGCTTCGGTCAGCAGGGCTACGGCTATAACGTGCATTATCTGTTCACCTGCATCAGTGAAATTCTGGGTGTGGGTGCGGGCTTCCACGCCGTCATTATCGGTGCGGGAGATCTGGGCCGTGCGCTGGTGCACCTGTCCATGTTTGAAAAGCGCGGTGTGGATATTCTCGGCATGTTTGATGCCGATCCCGGTATGGAGGGCATAGAAATAGCAGGCGTCAAGATCTATTCGCTGGATAAGCTGGAGCAATTCTGCGCCCAGAATCAGGTGGATATTGCCGTGCTGACACTTCCCAAGGAGGACGTGCCTGCCGTGGCAGAGCGTTTGGTCAAGTGCGGTGTCAAGGGTCTTTGGAACTATATGGGTGTTGAGCTGGATTACAGCAGAGACGATATCGTCATCGAAAACGTGCACCTTGGTGACTCGCTTATGATCCTCAATTACGAGATCTGCCGCAAAATGCAGGAAAAGCAAGAGGCAGCAAAGGGACAGCCTGCCGATGAGGTTTAAGACATGGCAATAGAGATAGAATACGGCAAGGGTGTGGTGGTGCTGCCTGCAAAAGCAGTCCGCGTGGCACAAAATGCCGAGAAAAGCGACCTCTTGGTGCTGCTTGCGTTGCTGTCCGATGCTGCGCTTTGCGCGCGCTACGGGCAAGAGGACGGCGTAAGTGCCGTTGCAGAGGCAGCGGGCTGCACAGAGGATGAGGTTCGCTCTGCCGTGGCGTTCTGGCGCGGTGCGGGCGTGCTTTCGATCAGTGAAGGCAAAAAGAAAAAGTCTGCCGCGCAGCCCAAGACCGAGCGCAAGACAGAAGCGCCTGTCCGTGAGACTGCGGCAGAGCAGGGGGAAGCGCCCAAAGCTTCGGTACAGAACGGTGCAGCATTACTCAAAAAGAGCGACGACCTGCCCAAGTATACCACCGCCGAGCTGGGAGATCTGCTGGAGCAAAGAGCCGAGATCGCAGAGCTGCTGACCGAGTGTCAGAATTTGTTTGGCAAGATCTTTGCGACGCACGAGATCAATTCCGTGCTGGGCTTGACCGATTATCTGGGACTTTCCTGTGAGTACGTGCTGATTTTGGCTACGCATTTTTGCGCGTGGAGCAAGGATAATCACGTGCGCCCTTCGGTCAGAGGCCTTGAAAAGCTGGCAATTGCCTTTTTTGACCGCGAGATCGTCAGCGTAGAAGCTTTGCAAGAGGAGCTGGCGCGTCAAAAGCAGCTGCAATCGGTAGAGAGCAAGCTGCGCAAGCTGTTCGGCATTGGCTCGCGCGCACTGAGTGCCAAGGAAAAAAAGGCGTTTTCCGATTGGGTACATACCTATCAGTACGATATGGAGATGATTACGCTGGCATTTGAGACCGGTGCTGACGCTGCAACCGACGTCAGCGTGGCTTACGTCAACTCCATCCTTGCGCGCTGGCATAAGGAGGGGATCAAGACCCCTGCCGACGTGCAAGCCGATAAGCAGGCAAGTGAATCTGCCAAGAGCAAGGGGAAGGCGGCAGGCAAGGGTAAGGCAGAGCAAGCAGCAGGCAGCTTTGATACCGATGATTTCTTTGATGCCGCCATGCGAAAGAGCCTTGGCGACAATTACGATAAAATTATGAAGGAGGAGTGAGTGCATGGGTTACAATCAGGATAATTTCCGCAAGATCCGCGAGGAATACAGCCGTAAGTATCTGCAGGTGCAAGAGGCTGCAAGCAAGAGAAGAGAAGAGATCCACGCCATTCTCCCCGAGGTAAAAGAGATCGATTCGCAGCTGTCGGATATGGGCTTGCGCATCATGCAGGCGGCACTCAAAAACGAGGATTACGAGGCGGCTATGGCACGGCTTGAAGCAGAGTCGGTCGCGCTGGAGCAGAGAAGAGCTGCCGTACTGGTCAAGAACGGCTTTCCTGCAGATTATACCGCGCCGCATTACGAGTGCGAGACGTGTGGCGACACCGGTTACGTGGATTACAAGATGTGCGACTGCATGCGCAAAAAGCTGATTTTTGCGGGCTATGAGTCCAGCGGCATCGGCACGCTGATGCAGACGCAAAGCTTTTCCAATTTCTCCTTGGACTATTATAAGAGCGACCGCATGACGCACCTGTTGATGCAGAGCAATCTGGAGCGCGCCAAGCAGTACGCAGCAACCTTCCATCCTGCCAAGAGCGATAATCTCGCCATGTTTGGCGGTACGGGACTTGGCAAAACGCATCTGTCCACCGCAATTGCCCGCGAGGTCATCGAGGGGGGCTGGGACGTGGTGTACGTCAGCTGTGTGGATATGTTTGCGGATTACGAGGCGCAGCGCTTTGGCAACAGCACGGGATCTCCTACCGGAGCGGACCTGTCCAGATACACCGATTGCGATCTTTTGATCATCGACGACCTTGGCACCGAGCTGACCAATCAGTTCACCACCTCGTGCTTGTACGGGCTGCTCAATACCCGTCTGAACAGACATCTGCCCGTGATTTTGAGCACCAACTTGGAGACCGAAGAGTTCCGCAAGCGGTATTGGGACCGCATCACCAGCCGCGTGCTTGGTAATTTTACCATCCTGCCCTTCAAGGGAACCGATATTCGCAGACAGAAGCTGGGAAAATAAGAAAAACAAAAATGACCTGCCCGACGGGCAGGTCATTTTGCGTTCAATTATTTCTGTGCCTTCTTGGCAGCCTTCTTTGCGTAAGCCTTTTTGAAGAGAGCTTTGCGGAACAGGATGGCTGTGTAGACCACCCAAGCAACTGCCAAAACCGCCAGTACGAGCCAACAATGCTCAATGTTGTCGCAAATGTTGAAGAGCAGCAGCAGCACACCGCCAAAGGCAATGGCGGGAATGCCCTGCAGCACGAGGTTGTTGGCTGCGGGGGTCTCAAACTTGGGGTCGATCTCGCGCAGAAGGATCATACCGTTACTTGCCGTACCGGTCAGCATACCGAACATGGAGAAGAATGCCTCGTCCTTGTAAGCCGGGTAGAGATGGTTGCAAGCAAAGCGCAGGTAAACGAAGGTTACCACCGTGCCCAGTGCACAAACGATCAGCAGCTGCCACCACATGCCGGAAAGCTGGGAGAGGTCAATGGCTGCCACGCCTGCAATGATCATCAAATCGAACATAAAGCCGCTGATACGGTCAAGCAGGTAGTTATTGGTCAGCTCTCTGTGCATCAGCTTGCCTTTCTTGAGCAGCTTGATGATCCAGCGCACAAGGGCAGCAAGAATCGTGCCGAGCAGGAAGTTAAAGCCCCAGATCAGATTGACGTTGACGACGCGCATGATGAGGTACGCAATGGCGTAAACCAGGAAAACCATGCAGAAGTTGATGGTGAATTTATCCACCGACTCGGTCAAGGGAATCTCGCCCTCGCTGACGTAGTCCTCCAAGGTATGCTTGATGCCTTCCTCACTGTGCAGCTTGAGCTTTCCTTTTTTGCGCAGGATGTTCATATACGTAACGCCTACCACGCTTGCCACAATAAAGCCGACCGTTGCAATGGTCAAGCCCCACGTGGTACCGCCTTCAAAGCCGAAGTCGGTTTCATACATCTTACCGTAGTTGAGCGCCTGTCCCGTGCCCTGACCAAAGCCAAGTGCCAGAATAATGCCGCCGCCCGGGAAGAAGCCGATCATATAGAACAGCACCATGGTCACCGCAAGACCCACAAGACCCTGGATGACGTAGGTTGCAGCGGTCAGAATACCTGTTTCCATGACCTTGCCCGCGCTGGTCTTTTGCGAATCCTTGGCTTGCTTTAAGCCAAGCGCGATAAAGCCGATACCGAGTGCGTGGTAAGTAATGATCTCCATGGTCGCTTGATTGACCACGTTATCGTAGAAGGGAAGTAATTTGATTAAAAGAATGAGCAGACCGCCAAGCAGCGAGGTGGGGATCAGACTCTTGCGGATAAAGGGGATCTTTCTGCGCAGAACGTTGCCGACCAGCAGCGCAAGGATCAGAATGAAGATCTGTATTAAGAATGACCAAACGCTTTCATCACCAAACGATGCAATGTTGCCAATGTCTTCGGTTGGTTCTTGGGTGGTAAGTTCAATGCTTTCAGCTTCCGGAGCTTGCTCGGCAAACACGCAAATGCTGCACACGGTTGTCAGCATGACCATCGCCAAAATGGCGGCGATCAACAATAAAATTGGTTTTTTAGACATAGCGTTTCCCCTTTCTTGGGTCGGTATATGTGACAATTATAACAAATTATGATGAATTTGTCAAGTAAATCGCCGCAATTTAGTGGAGTGAGCGGTACAGGATGCGTAAAGTGTCCCGGTCCGTGATCAGCTGATCCGCAATGACGACCAGTCCGTCGGGCGTTTGCGTGATCTGCTTACCCGCTGCCGTGATAAGGTCATTTGCCTGCACGTATTGCATGCCGTAGTGGTTGACGGTCTGCGCGCCTGTGCAGGAGATGCCAATGCTCTCCAGGAAGGAAACGGGGAGATAGATCGCGCTGTCGCTTGCCAGCAGCACGCCCAGCGTATTATCCTCGACAAGACGCACCTCCTTGCCACCCACGTATGCGTTGTAGGAGCGGGATTTGAGCACCACCATATCCTCGGTCAGCACGTCAGGCAGCTTTGCCTCGGTTGCAAGCGTGGTGTAACGGTAGTTGTATCTGCCGCTCGGGGCAGCGTCACCGCGATCTAAGAATTCCATGATATCGCCCGTGGGGACGGAATTGTCCGCCCACTTGAAATCAAAGGTGTCGCCCACGCCCAAAAGCTCGCGGTCGATCTCGATCTGCAGCACCTTGCCCGAAAGGGTATAGCGCGCGCTGCCCACGCTCTCAAACGCCCAGGTGTCCGTACCGACAAAGCATTCGACCGATACGTATCCGTCCTTTTGCGCGCGGTTGATCATAAAGTCGTAGCCGTACCAGCCCGTCGCGTCGTTGCAGTCCGCGTTGATAAAGAGGTTCATCCAGCGCGCGCCCTCGGGAGCGGTAATGTCGTCAGCACATTCGACGTAGAAATACAGATTTTCGGAGTCTCCCGACACCTTGGCGGTTACGATGTCGTTTCTGCCCGAGAAGTTGACGTACATGCCGTGCTCAAGTCCGCCCACGTGACCGGGGGAGGTGCGCTGCGTGACGTCGCCTGCGTAATCGCGGTACTCGGGGCCTACGGCGTACCATTGACCGATCGAGCCGTCAATGTCGATCGCCCATTGTCCGAACGCGCTCTCGATCGCGCGCGCGCCCTTATAAGTGCGCAGATTGATGGCGGTCTGATACAGATAGTTGTCACCAAAGCCGCCCTTCATGGGTTCAAGGTCGCGGGAGTATTCGGGATTGAACTGGTCAACGAAATAGGTGGTATATTTGGAATTGGGATCGCTCGAAACGTGGTATTCGCCCGCAAGGATCTGGCCAACGCCCGCACCGCCTGCGCCGGCTCCCGACCATCTGCCCGCGATCCATTCGTTCCAGCCTGTCAGCATGAGCACGCGCGGGTTGTTCTCGAATACCTTTTCAAATTGCTTTTGATAGGTCAGACCAAGGCCTGAATGGCTGTCCATAATGGCGTAGCCGAAGTTCCAGTCGCCCTCGTAGTCGGGCTTGCGTGAGCCGATGCAGCTGCGCCCTGCCTGGAAGCCGAACATGTTGGTCGCCCAATAGCCGCAGGTGGCGTACATTTGCTCAAAGTCGCTCTTGGTGTTGCCGTATCCCTTGCGCTGCACGTCACCGCTCCAAGCCCAGCAGTCAATGCCCTTGCGCTTGGTGTACCAGTCGGAGGCACCGATCGCCCAGGAGTAGCGAACGGTAAAGAATTCGCGCTGCTCGTCGGTCATATGCACGTCATCGGTCAGCAAGATCAAGGGCTTGCCCTCCCAATACAGCCAAAGATCCTCGTAAAGTCCCGGCTCGTAGACCGAATGCCACAGCTCGGCAAATTCCGCGTCGTACGCGCCGCAAAGGAATACGACCTTGGGAACGGCATAGCCCTCCTGTCGGACCTCTTCCCAAACCTTTAAGAGTGCCTTGTGGCTGACCTCGTGGATATTGTTGTTGGTGATGTCAAAGTACACGAAATCCACGCCCGCCTCGGCAAGCATATAGGCGTGACGGCGGAGCACCCACTCGTCGTTGGAGGAGTAGTAGCCGAAATAGGGCTGCGCCCAGTAGTGGGGGTGACCCTCGCCGCCCTCTTGCATGACCTCGTACAGCTGATCCACGCCGCCCTCCAAGTAAGCAGCATAGTGGTCGGAGGGGGGAATGGTGGAAATGGAATCCTGCTCGCGGTCGCGCCAGAGGAAATAGAACATGCCCACTAAGTTTGCGGTGGGATCTTGGGTATTGCCTGCATCGGGCGTGGAGCGATCCGCACCGTCTGTTGCAACCCATGTGTCGGCAAACACGTCGCGCGTTGCGGGCAGAATGCCGTTATTATCGGGGGAATTATTTTCGTAGGTATAAAGAGGAAGGAGCAGGTCGGTCGAGGTGACAAACGCATCCGTCTTGGGAATATCGGAGGCGGGGATATCGGGTGCGGAGGTATCCGCGGTCGTTTCCTGCTCGGGCGGGGTGTCTGCTTGGTTGCAAGCGGACAGTATGCAGAGCAGCATGAAAAGGGCAAGCGTGCCGATCAGTAAGCGTTTCATACCGCAACCTCCTTTCTTCTCGTCAGACAGGGCAGGGCACACAGCAGGGTCAGGGGAACGAGTGCCGCCAGCACCGCACCGCAGCCCTCGTTTGTGACGGTGTCGTCGGTCGATTCCTGAATCGAACCTACGGGCTCGGCGGTCGAGTCCTGCATGGATTCCGCAGGCTCGATAACGGGGAGCTCGGGCTCGACCCAAACGTCCGTATAAACGGCATGGACGGTCAGATCCCCACCCTTATCGAGTGAGTATGGCTCCCACGCGCCGCTCTTGCCGGGGATCTCGGGCACGCCGGGCTCAAAAAAGGGCGCGCCGTCGTCGGTATAGGTGGTGCTGTAGATCACCTTGCCTTCTACGACGAAGTCGATCTTATACGTCGTTACCTTGGGCTTGAGAGAAGGATCGACCTCTGCGGCAAAGGCGCGCGCGTCGTCCTCATTTGCGTAAAAGCGTATAAAGGCAACGTCGATGCTGTCGCCTGCCGCAGCTCCCGAGGCAAGCGGGTCAAATCGAAAAGCGTACAGCGTCTCGTTTGCGGCTTTGCCCCAAGCGGTCGTGCAGTCGATGACTACCGCATGCCATTCTCCGTCGGTCTTATACGTCCAATCCACGTGCGTGCCGGCGTCACCCCAGTGCGCGCCGCCCGAGCGGTTGGTGAAAAATTCGCCCATGCCGATCTTGGCGGTGGTGCGGTATTTGATCACGGCGTAGGCAAGATCGGTGCCCGTGCCCTTGGGGGCGTGCGCATCGCCAAATTTGAAATAGGGGTCGTCGCCCGTGGCGGTAAAGGTCACGTAGCCGTTCGTGGCGGCAGGGGAAACCTCCACCATCATCAGCTCGTTGAGCCCAAAGTGGGCAACGACGTCGGGAATCTCTTCCGTGAAGTCGTATGCAAAGGTACAGGGGTACTGCTCGCTTGCGCTGCTTTGCTCGGCACTCACCGCCAAGCAAAGCGAACAAAAGCTCAAAATCAGCAGTGCCGCGAGGAAAAACAAAACTGTTTTTTTCATTTTGGTCTCCTTTCGTCACGCACGGTAAAAAAATTTTATCTTTTGGTAGTATGATTGTACCATAAAATTGTAAAAAAAGCAAGGGGATTTGGGCAGGATAAACAACGGTTATGCAAGGGAATACAAAAAAATTGAAAAGATGCGGATTTTTATAAAAATTTTCCGTAATCCTATTGCATTTTGTTTTGAAGTGTGATATAATACCATGGTATGACAGCCGAAAGGCTTGGGATATTCCCACATCGTAGGATGATTTGAAACGGAGGATATATACAGATGAAAGATTTTTTGGTAGCTATCAGCGGTTGGAAGACGGCTAACCCTGCAGGTGCTGAGGTTGTTGGCGGTGTTGTATTTGCACTGTCCATCGTTTTGATCCTGCTCTCTATCGGTTTGGTCGTTGCAGTTCTGATGCAGTCTTCCAAGGACCACAAGCTTTCCGGTGCAATTGCAGGCGGTGCTGATACCTTCTTTGGCAAGACCAAGGGCAACACCATGGATAAGCTGTTCTCTAAGCTGACCATTATCGGTTCTGTTTTGATTACCGTGATCGTGCTTGCACTGTACGTGCTGATCAACTGGTACACTTTGGCTGCATAACGAAACCGAAAAGAAAACTCCGCGCAAGATGCGCGGAGTTTTCTTTTTTGCATGGTGTCCTTGACATTCGGGGCGTTTTGTGGTAAAATGAACAAAAGAATGTTATGATGCGAGGACGTATATGAATCAACGCAATCCACAAAATAGAACGCCCAATTCGGGACCCGAGATACGGCAGCTGACCTTCCTTGCCGTGATCTTGGCAGTGCTGCTGGTGCTGGTGCTGGGCGGATTTTTCGTATTCCAGCTGGTCATAGAGCCGCTGTTGGGCAGAAACGACACGCCACCCATCGGTCCGCAGACTCCCGGTAACAACTGGTCCGAGACTGTGACCGGACAACCGGGCAGCAATGCCCCCGAGGACGAAAAGCCCGGCTTTTTCCAGAGCATCTGGGCGGGCATTACGGGTCTGTTTTCTCCCGTAGAGACTCCCGAGCAAGGCACAAACGGTGTTCTGGAGGATCCCGAAGCAACCTATCCCTTTGCGGGCAATGCGCTTTCCGGCTCTGCCATTCCCGTGGGCAGCGGTGCGGTCGTGACAGACAGTAAGACCCATTCCAAATATGCCATTTTGGTCAACGCAGCCGACGGCAGCGTCTTGGCATCCGAGCTGGCGGACGAGCGCATGTACCCCGCCTCCATGACCAAGGTCATGACCCTGCTTGTTGCCGTGGAGCATTTGCCGCACGAGCATAGCCTGCAGGATATGGTCAAGATCACCGAGGAGGTGCAGGAGGAGATGCGCAAGAGAAACTCCTCGGGTATGCTTTCTCCCAAGGAATATGCGGGCGACGAGCTGAGCGTGGAATCCATGCTGTATGCGATCGCGCTGGAGTCTGACGGCGTGGCTTGCATTGAGATCGCCAAGTACGTAGCGGGCTCGGAGCAGGCGTTTGTGGAGCTGATGAACCAAAAGGCGCAGGAGCTGGGGCTGACGGGCACGCATTTTGTCAATACCCACGGCTTGCATGAGGACGATCACTATACCACCGCGCGCGAAATGGCTGCCATTATGCGCTACGCTATGCAAAACGAGCTGTGCGCCAAGATCATGTCTACCGAGCGATACAATGCTACCGGACATTACATCAAGAACGGACAGCCTGCAACCTATACCTTCTATTTTTCACACAGCTATCTTTCCGATGCGCTGGACAGATATCCGGCATACGCTACGCAAGTGCCCATCGTGGCGGCAAAAACGGGTTTGGAAACGCAGGCGAAATCTTGCCTTGTGTCCTACATTGTGGATGCAGGCGGCAACGCATACGTTTGCGTGACCGCATTTGCCGAAAATCAGCTTTCCTATATGGAAGATCACGCGGGTCTGTATAATACCTACGCAAAATAATTGGATAGTGATACGGACTGCCGCACCATAGGGGCAGTCCGTGTCTTTTTTACTCCCTTTCTCATATGATAAAGGAGAAAAGGAGGCGATCTGATGTTACTTTACAAGCCATATGACCGCACACGCGCGGTCGAATACGCGCGCCGTTGGGCGCGTTCGCGCAATCCCTTGTTTATCAATTTCACGGGATACGGCGGTGATTGCACCAGCTTTGTGTCGCAAAGCGTGCTGGCAGGCAGCTGCGAGATGAATTTTACGCCCACGTTCGGGTGGTATTACGTTTCCCCCACCGATCGCGCGCCCGCGTGGAGCAGCGTGGAGTCGTTTTACGATTTTATCACGGGTGCACCTGCGTTTGCCGCGGAAAACGGCGGCACGGGACCTTACGGCAGAGAAGTCGGCAGGGCAGAGGTGTCCCCGGGTGACGTTGTGCAGCTTGCGGACAGCGAGGGGGATTTTTACCACACGCTGATCATTACCGACATCCGTGGCGGCGAAATTTTGGTTGCTGCGCACTCGGATGATGCGCTGGACAGAAGGCTGTCGTCTTACGTAAACGCTGCCTCACAGCGATTTATCCGTATTGAGGGCGTGCGCGTGGAGGTGCCAGAGGAAAGCTGCTATTTTGATCTTTTGGAGGGCGTTGCGCTCTCGGGCGAAGGAGTTACGCCGCCTGCGGACAGGGCGACTCCGCCGGAGTCGCAGTGATATGCTTCGGAAATGCCGAAGCGTGATATTCGCGCTTTGCGCGAGTGATATATTCCGCATGCTGCGGAATGTTGCGGTGGAAATTTGCAAGGCAAATTTCAATTTTATATAATTTATAAAAAAATTTTCAAAAAAGTGAAACCAAACGATAAAATTCCTGTCTTGATAGGTGAAGGACAAAAAGAGGTGAGATTATGGAGGACAAATTAATTGTGGATCTGTACTGGGCGAGAAACGAGGATGCCATCACGCAGACCTCGGTCAAGTACGGCGGCATGATGCACGCGACGTCCAAATCGATCGTAGGATCGCACGAGGATGCCGAGGAATGCGTCAACGATGCGTACTTGGCTGCATGGAATTCCATGCCCGAAAACCGTCCGACCTATCTCGGCGGGTACATGGCAAAAATCATTCGCAACATTTCGCTCAACCGCTATGATCGCAACCACGCTGCCAAAAGGGGCGGCGTGCAGGTGGCGTTCGAGGAGCTGGAGGAATGCCTTGCGGACCTGCAAACGCCTGCGGAGCAATACGAGCAGGGCTGCTTGCGCGAGGTGCTGGATGATTTTTTGGCAGGGCTTGAGCCGGATAAGCGCGTCATCTTTCTGCGCAGGTATTTTTATACCGACTCGATTGCCGAGATCGCACAGCGCATGCAGATGAGCGAGGGCAAGGTCAAGAGCATTCTGTTTCGCTTGCGCGGACAGTTGGCGGCAACGTTAAAGGAGGCGGGCATATGAACGGGCGCAGACTTTACGAAGAGATCGGCTACGTAGACGAGCGGTATCTGCAAGAGGCGGCTGCCTATCGTGTGCGCAGAAAATCTCCCACATGGCGTACCGTGCTGATCGCGGCGGCGTTGACGCTGGTTGGCGCGTTGCTGCTTTGCACCATTGCCGCAAGCGTGACCATTGGCGTGCTTGTCGGCGTGCTGGGAGACGGGGAAGATCCCACGCCCCCCGCACCCATGGAGCAAATGGAGCAGGTCATGCAAGAAGCGCAGCAAACGCGTTCCCCCCGCTCGTCGGATGAATTGGAGTCCATGCTGTTTGATCAGCCTATGCTGATATGGAGCGAGCAGGGAAGTGACGCGTACTATACAGTTTCGCTGTCCACGTCCGAGTGTGAGCAGCTGATCTCGATGATGCAAAGCAAAAACAGAACCGAATTTACTGAGCAAAGCCAAGCACCCAAGTATCAGATCTGGCTGAGCTTTGGTGACGGCATCGTGGTTTCTCCTTATCTCAAAAATACGGCAGGCAACGCAGGGCACGGCGAGGTGTTTGACTATGACCCCGAGCTGGAGCTTGGTGACGCCCTTGCCGAACGGATTGCGCTTTATATTGAAACGTAATCCGATGCTAACCTCTTTTGTCCAAACCGAATGAATTTCATGGAGGTTATTATGAAACGCTTTGTAACCAAACTGACAGGACTTTTACTCGTGCTCGCCATGAGTGCTGCGGTGTTTGCAGCTTGCGACGCATCCGATCCCGGCTACGGTGCGCCCGATATGAATTTGGCAAGCCCCTATTATCCCGAGGAGAACGGCATCATTTCGCCAAACTCGCAGAGCGGTATTGTGGAAACGCCCTTTGTCAATACCGATCAGCAGGCGATCTCCACATTTTCCGCAGACGTGGATACCGCGTCCTATACGCTGTTCCGCAAGCACGTGCAATTGGGGTACAAGTGGTCGCAGATGACGCAGGACTACGTGGGCGGCAACATCCGCACCGAGGAAATGCTCAACTATTTTGACTACGATTACCAAGAGCCCGCAGAGGGCGAGCTGTTCGGCGTGAGTGCGCAGATCGTGCCTTGTCCCTGGAATGCACAAAACCGCCTTTTGATGCTGGGGCTCAAGGCAAACGACGCGGCAGCCCCCACGGGCAACAATCTGGTGTTCTTGGTGGATATTTCGGGTTCTATGAACTCCGAGGATAAGCTGCCGCTGTTGCAAAAGACCTTTTCCTATCTGGTGTCCAATCTGACCGCGAACGATCGCGTGTCTATCGTGACCTACGCGGCAGGGGAAAGGGTGGTGCTGGAGGCTTGCCCCGGTAATCAGTATGAAGAGATCATGCACGCCATCAACAATCTGCAGGCAGGCGGCTCCACCAACGGACAGGCGGGCTTGCAAAAGGCTTATGAGATCGCGCGCTCCTGCTATATCGAGGGCGGCAATAACCGCATCATCATGGCGTCGGACGGTGACCTCAACGTAGGCATCCGCGATCCCGAGCAGCTCAAGGCATTCGTAGAGGAAAAGCGCAAGAGCGGCATTTACCTGTCGGTGCTGGGCTTTGGCAGCGGCAATTTCCGTGACGATAACATGGAGACCCTTGCCGACCACGGCAACGGCGTGTACTACTATATCGACGGTGAGGTCGAGGCGGAAAAGATCTTTGGCAGCGAGCTTTGCTCTACCTTGACCACCGTGGCAAACGACGTCAAGCTGCAGGTCACCTTTGATCCTGCTTACGTGGAACAGTACCGTCTGATCGGCTATGAAAACCGCAGACTCAATACCGAGGATTTCGAGGACGACACCAAGGACGCAGGCGAGGTTGGTGCAGGGCACACCTTGACCGTGTGCTATGAGATCACCATGACTGATAACAAGGTCTATCCCGAAGCAGGCTATGCACAGCTTGCCGTGCGCTGGAAGAACCCCGGCGAGAGCGAGAGCGTGCTGCGCGAGTACGGTATTGGCGACGAGAGCGTCAAGGACACCTTGAATGACGACGCGCTGTTTGCCGCAGCCATTATCGAAACGGCAATGCTGCTGCACAACAGCCGCTACAAGGGTGACGCATCGCTTGAGAACGTGCTTGCCCTGCTTGGCGATATGCAGGAAAAGGATTTCTACCAAGCCGAGTTTGAGCAGCTGATCCGAGATCTGCAGGGAAGCCGATAAAAAACGTAGGGCGGGGGCTTGCTCCCGCAGCCTATAGGGCAGTGTTCCCGTTAAAAGAAAAGAGGTGTATTATGCAAGAACAAAATAGTCCCGTAAAAAAGCCGAGAATTCGCGCGCAGAAAAAGCATACCGTGCTGTTTATCATTGCTTGCGCGATCTTAGTGATCGGTTTGCTGGCGTTCGTTGTGGGAACGGTCGCGGTGGCGTGGGGATTGCTGAACGAATTATCCGGCATGGATCCTTCCGAGTCGGAGCTGCCGGGCTTGGCGGCACTTGTACTGGCGTTTTCCTACCTGATGGTGCTTGCGGTGCCCTTGGTCATATGGCTGATCTGCACCGTGTTTTGGATAGCGGGCATGATCCCGTCCGGCATTCTGACGTTTCGCAAAAAGGATAAGCCGCTTTGGATGTGGGTGCTGTCGCTGTTGCTGTTCTGCTTGTATACGTTTATGGCAGGGAGCAACGTCTTGTTCGTGCTTACGGTTGCGGTTGTTTCGCTGATTTCGAATTTGTTGTAAGGAGAAGTACATGAATGGGGATATCCGAGAGAAAGACGAGCTTGACCGGCTCGCACATCCCACGGTCTTGTTTGCCATTGCCTGCGTGATTTTGGCAGTCAGCATTGTGACCTTTGCGCTTTCCATGACGCTTTTGCAGGATATGACTACCCCCGCGCCCGAAACGGGTGAGCCGAGTGAGCCCGGACTTCCCGGGGGCGAGATCATCGGCATGATGCTTGTGATGTTTGCAAACATTGTGATGGTGACGCTGATCATGCTGTTCCATGCATTTTTTTGGGGAACGGGCATGCTGGTATCTGCCTATCTTGCGTTTTTGAAGCAGGAAAAGCCCAAATGGATGCAAATTTGCGCGTGGATTCTGACCGCGGTTTTTGCCGTTCCAACCTTAGCCGCGCTTTGCTTGGTCGGATACGTTGTTTGCACGTTGTTTTTTATGACGTAACATCCTACCGAGTCCAAAAATAAAAAAACAGCCCCATGGTGCTGACAAATTAGCGGTAAAATAGCAGGAATTTGTTCGATTTTGAACAGATTCCTGCTTTTTTCAACTCATGACATTAAGTCTACAATAAGGATACGCCCAAAAAGCCGTCCCCTCGGGGGAAGGTGGGATCCCGTAGCGTAGCGTTACGGGAGGAAGGGGTATCGTAATGAATTAGGGACAGTATTATTTTCTATTATCCGCAAAATTCGGTGAAATGTTTGCTTATCCAACTTTTACGCGCGTTCCCCTTCCTCCCACTGCGCTACGCTTGTGGGTTCCCTCCTTCCCCCGAGGGGACGGCTTTTTAAGCGTCGCAACCCTTTCAAGCCTCCCCGCAGCGGAAGACGATCGCGAATACTTGGAGCGATTGGCTGACGCGGTTGCGGTGGTGGGGGTTACCATAGGGACGCTCTGAACCCAAAACAGACAACCGTCACCTCACGCCATCGGACGGCGAAGGTCTCCGTCCCTACGCAGCGCATGTCCCACGATGCCATAGAGCGGTGAAGTGGGAACCCCCACCACCGCAACCGCGTCGCTTGTTTCCCTCGTGCCTCGGTCAATGTCGCTCCGCTGCGGTCACCGTCTCGCTGCGGCTCGGTCACACTCGCGTTCTGACATGGCACCGGCATGTCATTCATTACGCTCGTGCCGCTTCGCTACCCGCAGCGGGGAGGCTTGGAAGGGTTGCGACGCTTAAAAAGCCGTCCCCTCGGGGGAAGGAGGGTTCCCACAAGCTTGCGCAGTGGGAGGAAGGGGAACGCGTGTAAGAGTTGGACAAGTAAACATTTCGCCTGATTTTGCGAAAAATAAAAAGCAATACTGCCCCTAATTCATTACGATACCCCTTCCTCCCGTAACGCTACGCTACGGGATCCCACCTGTCTCGCTGCGGCTCGGTCACACTCGCGTTCTGACATGCCACCGGCATGTCATTCATTACGCTCGTACCGCTTCGCTACCCTGGGGGGACGGCTTTTTGAGCGTATCCTTATTGTAGACTTAATGTCATGAGTTGAAAAAAGCAGGAATCTGTTCAAAATCGAACAAATTCCTGCTATTTTACCGCTTATTTATCAGCCCCGTAGGGCTGTTTTTTTATTTATTCCGCTTGGGTTTCGCACCAATAGCAGCGCAGGACGTTTTCGTCGGTCTGTACGAACAGCTGCGGCAGCTCCTGCTCTACCTGGCAGATGCATCTGCCGTTGCGGCAGGTCTTGCCTGCGACGGGAACACCCGTGCCAAAGGTTGCGGGTACATGGTTCTTGGCATCGTCCAGCAGCTTTAAGATCAGCGCCATGCGCATCAGCTTGCCGCCCAGCACCTGCTTGAAGTAGCACGCGCGGGGATCATCGTCAATGGCAACCGAAATTTCATTGACGCGGGGCAGGGGATGCAGAATGGCAAGGTCTGCCTTGGCGGTATCCAGCTTGTCGAGCGTCAGAATGTAGCTGTCCTTGAGTCGCTGGTACTGTTCCTGATCCGCAAAACGCTCGCGCTGTACGCGGGTCATGTACAGAATGTCCAGCTCGGGCATAGCAGCCACCAGATCGGTGGTTTCCTCGTATGTCATACCCTTCTTGTCAAGCACCTCTGCAAACATGTATTCGGGCAAACGCAGCTCCTCGGGGGAGATCAGCACTACCTTGATGCCGGTGTAGCGAGAGAGGGCATTGATCAGCGAGTGTACGGTTCTGCCGTACTTGAGGTCACCGCAAAAGCCGACGGTCAAGTTGTTGAGTCTGCCTTTTTCGCGGTAGATGGTGTAAAGGTCTGCAAGCGTCTGGGTGGGGTGGCAATGGCCGCCGTCGCCCGCGTTGATGACGGGAATGGAGGCATTGCGTGCCGCTACCAGAGCTGCACCCTCAAGCGGGTGACGCATGGCAATAATGTCTGCATAGCAGGAAACCGTCTTGGCGGTGTCTGCCACACTCTCGCCCTTTGCAGCGGAGGAAGCTCCTGCGCTGGAAACCGAGATGACGTTGCCGCCAAGGGACAGCATAGCTGCCTCAAAGCTCAGGCGCGTACGGGTAGAGGGCTCGAAGAACAGAGTTGCCAAAATCTTGCCGTCACACGCATGCGCGTATTTTTCGGGGTGATCCGCAATGTCGCAGGCAACCGCGATCAGCTCGTCAAGCTCCTCGACCGAAAAATCGACCGTATCGATCAGACTTCTCATATTTGTGATACCTTTCTTGGAATATTGTGGGTGGATCAAGCCTTCGCACCGTTGACGGCGAGGTAATTCTTGATGCGGGTGACGTTTTCCTCATTCGCGGGATCCTCTTCGAGGTACTCGATGATGTCGTAAACGTCAACGATGGAGTATACGGGGAAGCCGAACTGCTCCTCGATCTCCTGCATAGCGCCCTTCTCGCCCTGGCCCTTTTCCTTGCGGTCGACCATGATGAAGGTAGCGGCTACCTTTGTGCCCTCAAGGTGGGAGAGGATCTCCATCGACTCGCGGATTGCGGTGCCGGCGGTGATAACGTCCTCGATGATGACGATCTCTTCTCCGGGCGTGGGAACGTAGCCTACGAATACGCCGCCCTCACCGTGATCCTTGACCTCCTTACGGTTGAAGAAGAAGGGAACGTTGAGGCCGTTCTTGGACAGCGCCACAGCAGCGGAAACGGAAAGGGAAATACCCTTGTAGGCAGGACCGTAGAGAACAGTCGGCTTATTACCGAGCTTTTCGGCATATGCCTTTGCGTAGAATTCGCCGAGAGTGGCGATGTCGTTGCCGGTTTTGATCATGCCCGCGTTGATGAAATAGGGGATCTTGCGGCCGGACTTTGCGGTGAAGTCGCCGAATTTCAGAACACCGGCGGACTCCAGAAATTGTATAAATTCTCTCTTGTAGCTTTCCATATTAACCTCCATGCCGCCCATGGCGGCTCAAATTAGTTTTCTTTAGCTGTAATTAGTCGCAGAACTCCGCAACGCAGCGGTCGTAAGCGGCAACGGGGTCTGCAGCAGCGGTGATGGGTCTGCCGACTACGATGTAGTCAGAGCCGATCTTCTTTGCCTCGGCGGGGGTCATGACGCGTACCTGGTCGCCCTTGTCGCCGTCAGCAAAACGAACGCCGGGGGTCACGGTGACGAAATCCTTGCCGCAAGCGTCGTGCACCTTGCCTGCCTCCAGAGGAGAGCAAACGATGCCGTCCAGGCCGGATTTCTTAGCGTTCTGTGCGTAGTGCATCACGACCTGATCAATGGGAGCATCGATCAGCAGATCCTCGGTCATGCGCTCCTGGCTGGTGGAGGTCAGCTGGGTAACTGCGATCAAGAGGGGACGGGTGCCGTCGGGTCTGGTCAGGCCCTCAAGAGCAGCTTCCATCATAGCGCAGGTGCCTGCAGCGTGCAGGTTGCACATATCAACGTCCAGGCGGGAGAGCACGTTCATAGCCTTCTTAACTGTATTGGGAATGTCGTGCAGCTTGAGGTCAAGGAAGATTTTGTGGCCGCGTGCCTTGATCTCGCGCACGATGTCGGGACCTTCCGCATAGAACAGCTCCATGCCGATTTTAAGATAGAGAGATTTGTTTTCGAACTTGTCAAGAAATGCAAGAGTGTCTGCCTTGGACGCAAAGTCACAGGCAATGATAACGTCTTTTCCCATTAGTGTGCTCCTCCTATAATATCTTGTAAATTTGTAATTCCGTATTTTTCCATGACGCGCGGCAGGTCATCGATAATGTTTTTGGATGCGCAGGGGTCGATCAGGTTCGCCGCGCCGATCTCGACTGCGGTAGCACCTGCCAGCATCATTTCGATCACGTCCTCTGCGGTAGAAAGACCGCCCATGCCGATGATCGGAATATTGACTGCTTCATAAACTCTGTAAACCATGGACAGTGCCACGGGCTTGATTGCGGGACCGGAAAATCCGCCCGACTTATTGTAAATGACGGGCTTCTTGGTCTTCAGATCAATGCGCATGCCCATCAGGGTATTGATCATGCTGATGCCGTCCGCACCTGCCTCTTCGCAAGCCTTTGCGATGGATACGATGTCGGTGACGTTGGGCGAGAGCTTGATGTAGACCGGCTTGGTGGTCACAGCCTTGACGGCACGGGTGACCTCGGCTGCTGCCTCGGGGGAAGTACCGAAGCTCATGCCGCCGCCGTGTACGTTGGGGCAGGAGATGTTGACCTCCAGCCAACCGATCTGGGGCTGAGAGTCAAGCTTTTCGCAGGTGTAAGCGTAGTCCTCGATCGAAAAACCGCTGACGTTTGCCATAACGGGCTTGTGGAAGCATTCTGCCAGCAGGGGCAGCTCGTGCGAGATAACGGCGTCCACGCCGGGGTTCTGCAAGCCGACCGCGTTGATCATGCCCGCGGTGCACTCCGCAATGCGGGGCGTGGGATTGCCAAAGCGGGGATCCTTGGTCGTGCCCTTGAAGGAAAACGTGCCAAGGCAGTTGATATCGTACCAATGGGCAAATTCGTAGCCGTAGCCAAACGTGCCCGATGCGGGAATGACGGGGTTATCCAGCGTGATGCCCGAGAGATTGACTTTGGTGTTTACCATACGATCTCCTCCTTTACAAGCACGGGTCCGTCCTTGCAGATGCGCTTGTTGCCGTATTTGGTCTTGCAGGAGCAGCCCATGCATGCGCCAAAGCCGCAGCCCATGCGCTCCTCAAAGCTGAACTGACCCGAGGTGGTGGATGCGGCGTTGACTGCCTTGAACATGGGCATCGGACCGCAGGTGTAGAAGTAGGTGTAGGAAAGCTCGGTCAGCACGCCCGTGACAAAGCCCTTGGTGCCGTAGGTGCCGTCCACGGTAGTAACGTAGACCTCTGCGCCCAACGCCTTGAACTCATCCTCATAGAAGATCTCGTCCTTGGTGTTAAAGCCCAAGATAACCTTGACGCTCTTGCCCTCCTCGCGCAGCTTGCGGCAAAGACCGTAGAGCGGGGGAATGCCCACGCCGCCGCCGATGAGCACGGGTGCTGAACCCGAGGTAGCGGTGTCGTAGCCGTTGCCAAGACCGCAGAGCAGATCAAAGGTGTCGCCAACCTTCGCCTCTGCCAGCTTTTCGGTGCCTGCACCAACTACCTTATAGATCAGGGTAATGGTGCCTGCATCGGTATCATAGTCGCATACCGAGATGGGGCGGCGCAGATACAGTCCGTCGATCTTGAAATTGACGAACTGACCGGGGCGCGTCAGCGCCCCCACGTCACCCTCTACCACCATGCGGTATACGGTGCTTGTCAGTTGCTTGTTCGAAAGAACCTTGTAAAATCCTTGTGTCATGTCGTTCTCCTTACGAATCAATGGTGGAGATACCCAGCGTGGTCTCTTCCAGTACGTCCAGGAGCACCTTAACGGTGTCAAGAGCGGTAAAGATGGTCACGTTGTTTTCCACAGCGCACTGTCTGATCTCCTGACCGTCCGAAATACCGCCCGAGCCGCTGACGTCACGGGTGTTGATAACGTAGGTTACGTAGCCGCCGCGAATGGCGTTGGGGATCTCGTCGCTGCCGTCGCCGATCTTGGCAAGGGCGTGGGTGCGCACACCGTGCTCCTTTAAGAACTTGGCAGTACCTGCAGTACCCTGAATGTTAAAGCCCATGTTGTAGAAGCGGCGGATGAGAGGCAGAGCCTCTTCCTTGTCCTTATCTGCAAGGGTAACCAGCACGGTGCCGTAGTTTACCACGTTGGTGCCGCTTGCCTGCAGTGCCTTGTAGAGTGCACGGGTCATGGAGTTGTCGTAGCCGATTGCCTCACCGGTGGATTTCATTTCGGGAGAGAGGTAAGCGTCAAGACCGCGCAGCTTTGCAAACGAGAATGCGGGGGCTTTGACGTAGTAACGCTTCTTCTCGGCGGGATAGATCTCGTTGATGCCCTGCATCTTGAGCGTCTGACCCAGCATGACCAGCGTGCCCATGTCTGCAAGGCTGTAGCCTGTAGCCTTGGAGAGGAAGGGAACGGTACGGGAGGAACGGGGGTTGACCTCGATGATATATACGTCATCCTTTTCATCTACGATGAACTGGATGTTGAAAAGTCCTACGATGCCGATCGCCAGACCCAGCTTCTTGGTGTAGTCCAGAATGTCAGCCTTGACCTTATCGGAAAGCGAGAAGGAGGGGTAAACCGAGATAGAGTCACCGGAGTGCACGCCGGTACGCTCAACCAGCTCCATGATGCCGGGAACGAATACGTCGGTGCCGTCGCAAACTGCGTCGACCTCAACTTCCTTACCCTGAATGTACTTGTCAACCAGTACGGGCTTATCCTCGTCGATCTCAACTGCGGTGTGCAGGTAGGTGCGCAGTTGCTGCTCGTCTGCAACGATCTGCATTGCACGTCCACCAAGCACGAAGGAGGGACGAACCAGTACGGGGTAGCCGATCTCGGCAGCGGCGCGAACGCCGTCCTCGATCACGGTTACAGCCTTACCCTTGGGCTGCGGAATGCCCAGCGAGGAGAGCACCTTTTCAAATGCATCGCGGTTTTCTGCCTTTTCAATTGCAGCGCAGTCGGTACCGATCAGCTTGACGCCGCGCTCGGTCAGGGGGGCTGCAAGGTTAATAGCGGTCTGACCGCCAAGGCTGGCGATTACGCCCTCGGGCTGCTCCAGGTGCAGGATGTTCATAACGTCCTCGACGCACAGAGGCTCGAAGTACAGCTTGTCCGAGCAGGTGTAGTCGGTGGAAACGGTTTCGGGGTTGTTGTTGATAACGATCGCCTCGTAGCCTGCGTGTCTGATGGCGCTGACTGCGTGTACGGTGGAGTAGTCGAACTCAACGCCCTGACCGATACGGATGGGACCCGAGCCCAGCACCACGACCTTCTTGCGGTCGGATACGATGCTTTCGTTCTCCTGCTCGTAGGTGGAGTAGAAGTAGGGGATATATCCCTGCGCCTCGGCAGCACAGGTGTCGATCATCTTGTAAACGGGGAAGATGTTATTCTGCTCGCGCATGTGCCATACGTCGATCTCGGGGCAGTTCCAAAGGGATGCAATGTAAGCGTCCGAGAAGCCCATCTTCTTTGCACGGATCAGCACGTCCAGATCCTTGGGAGCGTTCTTGATGGTGCTCTGCATGTGCACGATGTTGCGCAGCTTTTCAAGGAAGAACATGTCGATCTTGGTAGCGGACCAGATGCGTCCCGAGTCAGCACCGTATTCCAGCAGCTTTGCAATGGCGTAGATGCGGTCGTCGGTACCGTCCTTGATGTATTCCATGAGCTGTTCCTGGGTATATTCGTCAAACTTCTTCATGTAGATGTGGTTGACGCCGATCTCCAAGGAGCGAACTGCCTTCAGAAGGCTCTCTTCAAAGGTGCGACCAAGGCTCATGACCTCACCGGTCGCCTTCATCTGGGTGGAGAGCTTGTTGTTGGCGGAAACGAACTTATCGAAGGGGAAGCGGGGCATCTTGGTGACCACGTAGTCAAGCGCGGGCTCGCAAGCGGCAAGAATGTTGCCGATCTTGATCTCGTCCAGCGTCATACCGACTGCGATCTTGGCGGTCACGCGTGCGATGGGGTAGCCGCTTGCCTTGGAAGCAAGTGCGGAAGAACGGGAAACGCGGGGGTTGACCTCGATTAAGTAGTAGTTAAAGGAGTGGGGGTCAAGTGCAAACTGTACGTTGCAGCCGCCCTCGATGCCCAGTGCGCGGATGATCTTGAGCGCGCTGTCACGCAGCATGTGGGATTCCTTGTTGGTCAGCGTCTGGCAGGGGCAGACTACGATCGAGTCACCGGTGTGAATGCCGACGGGGTCGACGTTTTCCATGTTACAGATGGCAATGGCGGTGTCGTTGGCATCGCGCATAACCTCGTATTCGATCTCCTTGTAGCCCTTGATGCTCTTTTCCACCAGTACCTGATGTACGGGGGAGAGCTGCAGAGCGTTCTTCATGATGTCAACGAATTCCTTTTCGTTATCGGCAAAGCCGCCGCCCGTGCCGCCCAGAGTGAATGCAGGACGAAGCACTACGGGGTAACCGATCTCCTTTGCAGCCGCAAGACCCTCTTCCATGGTGTTTGCGATCAGGGAGGGGAGAACGGGCTCACCGAGATCCTCGCAAAGCTGCTTGAACAGCTCTCTGTCCTCGGCTCTCTCAATGCTTGCGCCGCAAGTGCCCAAAAGCTCGCATTCGCACTCGCGCAGAATGCCCTTCTTTTCCAGCTGCATAGCAAGGTTCAGACCCGTCTGACCGCCAATACCGGGAACGATGGCGTCGGGACGCTCGTGACGGATGACACGCGCCACGTATTCCAGCGTCAAAGGCTCCATGTAGACCTTGTCCGCAATGGTGGTGTCGGTCATAATGGTTGCGGGGTTGGAGTTGCAGAGGATGACCTCGTAGCCCTCTTCCTTGAGCGCTAAGCACGCCTGCGTGCCTGCG
Source organism: Eubacteriales bacterium (assembly GCA_045658965.1). Taxonomy (GTDB): domain Bacteria; phylum Bacillota; class Clostridia; order Oscillospirales; family CAG-272; genus SVQP01. The sequence continues at coordinate 8,521 of JAZOVZ010000108.1, read as the reverse complement.
TAGTCAAACTCGGCAGCCTGACCGATCACGATCGGGCCGGAGCCGATCACAAGTACCTTTTTTATGTCTGTTCTCTTAGGCATATCAGTTATCCTCCTTCATCATGGCAATGAAACGGTCAAAGAGTGCGTAATTATCCTGCGGACCGGGTGCGCTTTCGGGTGCGAACTGCACGCCCAGCACGTTATTTTGCGCGTCAATGACGCCCTCGACCGTCAGGTCGGTGACGTTTTCGTAAAGTACGGTCAAGCCCGTATTTGCAAGGCTGTCGCGGTTTATCGTGTATGCGTGATTCTGTGCGGTGCTGGTGATCTTGCCGTTCTCACAGCAGCGAACGGGATAGCCGCCGCGGTGTCCGTGGGGCAGGGTGTCAACCGAAGCACCCTTGGCAAGGCAGATGATCTGGTAGCCAAGACCGATACCGAACATGGGATACTTGCCGTACAGCTCCTTGACCGTGTCAATGACCGCACCTGCATCGCAGGGGCAGCCGGGGCCGCTGGATACGATCACGCCGTCGGGCTTGAGTGCCTCGATCTGTGCGGGAGTGGTATTGTAGGGCACGACAGTGACGTTGCAGCCCTTAGCGGTCAGCGTGCGCACGATGTTGGTCTTCATGCCGCAATCGATGGCAACGACGTGGTGCTTTGCATTGGCGGTTCTGGTGTACCAACGCTTTTTGCAGCTGACTCTTGCAACCGCATCGGTGGGAACGGGGGTAACGCGGATCATTGCCAGCGCGGAAGCGGTAGTGGTGTGCACGCTGGTCAAAATACCGCGCATGCTGCCCTTATCGCGCAGCTTACGTGTCAGCATTCTGGTGTCAATGCCCCAGATGCCGGGGATGTGATGCTCGCACATGACCTCTTCCAAGGTCTTTGTGTAGCGGAAGTTGGAGGGCTGGTCGTTGTATTCGCGTACGATCAAGCCGCCGATGGAGAGAGACTTGGATTCGTAGTCCTCCTCGGTCATGCCGTAGTTGCCGATCAGCGTGTAGGTCATCACTACGAATTGGTCGGCGTAAGCGGGATCGGAAACGATCTCCTGATATCCTACCATTGAGGTGTTGAATACTACGGTGCAGACGCGGTCGCGAATGCTGTCGTCACCGAAGCTGTAGCCGAAAAATTCGCTGCCGTCTTCAAGGACGAGTTTGATGTTCATTTTGTTTTCCATACGATTTTACCTCCGTGAATTGTAGTGATGCAAGTACCGATGAGCTCGTGTCCCGCAAAGGGAGTGGCGCGCCCCATGGTACTGAAGTTTTCGGGATCAACGGTATAAGCGTCGTCGCATTGCCATACCGTAAAGGATTGCTCGCCCTGGGCGATACCGAAGCGCTCGCGGGGCGCTTTTGTCAGCATTTCGATGATGCGTTCAAGGCTGACAACGCCGGGCTTGACTAAGTAGGTGTAGAGCACGGGGAAGGCGGTTTCCAAGCCAACCACACCCATGGCACTCTTTTCAAGTCCCTTGGATTTTTCCTCCCACGAGTGCGGTGCGTGGTCGGTGGCGATCATGTCGATGGTGCCGTCCTTGACGCCCTCGATCAGCGCGTCTCTGTCGGCAGCCGATCGCAAGGGGGGATTCATTTTAAAGCGTCCGTGCTCCTGCAGATCGGAGTCGCAAAGCGTTAAGTAGTGCGGGCCCGTTTCGCAGGTCACGTTCACGCCGCGTGCCTTAGCCTCGCGGATGAGCTGTACGCTCTCCTTGGTGGAGATGTGGCAGACGTGGTAAGCACAGCCGATCTTTTCGGCAAGCTCGAGGTCACGCTTGATCGGACCCCATTCGCTCTCGGAGCAAATGCCGCGGTGTCCGTGTGCCGCTGCGTACTCACCGTCGTGAATGTAGCCACCGCGCAAAAGTGCATTGTCCTCGCAGTGGGCAACCACCACCTTGCCCAGCGCCTTGGCGCGCCGCATCAGCTGCTCCATCATGTCGGTGCTCTGCACGCCGCGTCCGTCGTCGGAGTAGGCAATGGCGTGCTCTGCCATGCCTTCCAGATCAGCTGCCTGCTCGCCCCGCTGACCAACGGTCAAAGCCCCGAGAGGGAAGACGTCGATCACAGCGTCGCGCTCAATGATAGAGAGCTGCTCGGACAGGTGCTCGACGCTGTCGGGAACGGGGTTTAAGTTGGGCATACTGCACACAGCCGTGTAGCCGCCGCGTGCCGCTGCCGCCGTGCCCGTGGCAATGGTCTCTTTATAAGAAAAGCCCGGCTCTCGCAGATGTACGTGCACATCACAAAAACCGGGAAAAATATAACAATTATGGAAAACAGTGTCAGCAGCATCGGTGGCGATGCTGTTGGGAGCAAAGAAAGACAAAGCACCATCCATAAGGACAGCATCCTTGTGGACGAGGCGGCCGTTATCAAACATGCAAGCGTTTGTAAACAGTGTCATGTGCATAAGTTCCTTTCTGTGGGTCTTGAGTCAAAGATACAAAAATAGCCGTGCCAAAAGCAGATGCTCAGGGCGCGACCACAGATAGCGAGCCCCGTGCATACAGGTTCGCCTATATTGTCTGCGCCGACCAAACTGCCTCGGACAGAATTTGTCTTGTAAAGCGTGTGAAGCCTTGGATCTGCTGCATCTGCCGCGTCTCGCCAAACTGCCCGAAACGCTCTGCCGCAAGCCCTATTTTCACATCTATCATATTATACCACACATCAAAAAAATAGTCAAGGCTTTGGCGCACAAAAACCTTGACTATCTTTATGATCATTTCGGGAAAAGAATTGTGAAATATTACAAACGGGGAGCTGAACGCCAAGCACACCCGCCCGTGTCATCCTGAGCGGAGCTGCGGCATAGCAGCAGCGGAGTCGAACTGCGCAGCAGCGCCGCAAGGCGGGATCTCGGGCGGGTGCTCCTGTCCCTACGGAATATTATGATTTGCGGACAGTTTTTACTCTTGATCCAACAGCGCCGCCACCTCGTCGTATCCTCTTTCCACCGCGTAATCGTAGGCGGTCTTGCCGTCCTCGTCTACAGCGGATGCATCTGCACCGTGTGCAAGCAGCTCTGTGATGATTTCTTTGGTGATCTGCTCGTCCTGCGAGTCAACCTCATAGCAGACTGCTGAGATCAGAGGCGTTTTTTGCATACCTCCGTGGGCATTGACATCAAGATCGTATTGCTCGATCAGAACGGGGATCAATTCCGGATTTGCGCTGCGGACAGCAAAATGCAAAACGGTCGAATTGCTTGCTCCAACGATGGGATCAGCTCCATTGTCCAGCAGCCAGAAAAGAATTTCAAGCTCTTGTTCCTCATTTTTTCTTTCGCCGATGAGGCCTATGCAAACGTGATACAGCGCAGTACCGTGCCCGCCAAAGCCATCAATATCCGCACCGTGCTCATAAAGCAGCTTCATAATGGTCAGCGACTCTTCGGGATTGCGAGAGCAACCGACTGCCGCTGCCTCCATGGGAGACCAACCACCATCCAAATAGAAATTTGGGTCTGCTCCGTTGTCCAAAAACACCTCCACCGCTTGCAGATTTTTATAATAACACGCTTCTACCAAGGGAATGTCAATGCCTGCCTCAATCATATTCAGCAAAGGGCGAATGAATAGGGGCGCGGTGGTTGCATTTGCAATATCGGTGTCGATATCTTTTCCCGCTTGTATCTGACCGCAAAGTGCGGTAACCTCCATGTAGGAGTGGATCTTGACCGCGGCAAACGCTGTCAGCGATACGGCAAGAATCAGTATGAATGCGACAATGGTGATCACTATCGTGAGTATTATTTTGCCTTTTTTTGAAATAGCCATACGTTATTCTCCTTTCCATATGTCCGTCACCTATATAGATGCAATTTTTTCTCAAAAGTACACGTTTTTTGGAAAATATTTTCTCTGAATTTATTATAACACGGATCAGGGCGCAGGAGACATTAAGAATTATTAAATTTGGCAAAAAGTGGGGTTGCGTAATTAACCACTCTACAAAAAACAAAACCGGACAGTATCAAACCAAGAAAGCGTACGCAATAAAACGCGCATAAACTGTTCGTATTCGCGTTCTCCCCCCTGCGCTTGGAACAAGCCTGCGCCAGCCTCCCCCCCTCCCGGAGGGGGGCTTTGATAGTAACATCGCGCTTTTCTAAACCAAAGATCGACCATCAACGGTAGCTTGAATTACCAAAATTCGTGCGCTAACCATTATTTCAGCGGTTAACTTGAAAATGAATGAGCGGACAACTGTCATAGCCCCCCTCCGGGAGGGGGGACGATACGCGCTGCCCTGTGCCAAGCGCAGGGGGGAGAGCGCGAGGCGAATCGGTTTTTTCGCGTGATATTTTACGGATACTTTGCAGCAAAGAAAGAGCTGAGTCCAAACAAATGACTCAGCCCAATATTTGGAATTTTATAATCGTATCACACCAACTTCTTGAGCGACTGCTTGCTTGCAATGACCACCAAGGTCATTTCCTTGCGCAGCAGCATTTCGGGGTCAATGTTGATCATCAGCTTATCCTCTTTGCGAATACCAACGACGTTGATGCCGTATTTGCGGCGCAGGCTGAGCTCGATCAGCGTTTTGCCCGCCCATTCGTCCTTGACCTCCAGCTCGATGACCGAGACCTCATCGGACAGCTCGGCAATATCCACAAAGCCCGCGCTGAGCAGGTTTTTTGCCAGTCGCACGCCCGATTCGTGCTCGGGGAAGGTGACCTCGTCCGCGCCGATCTTGAGCAGCATGCGCTGGTGCAGGGGATTGGCACACTTGACGACAACGTGCTTGACGCCCGCCTCCTTGCACAGCATGGTCGCCATGACGCTGGCTTCCAGGTTGCTTGCGATTGCAATGATCACGGCGTCCATGTCCGCAATTCCCAGCTGTCTGATCGCCTCGGGATTGGTCACGTCCGCGCATTTGCAGTGGGGAATGTTCTTTGCTACAGCATTGACGGTATCGGGATCCATATCAATGGCAAGCACCTCTGCACCGTTTTGTAAAAGCTCTCTGGCTACAGCCTTGCCGTATCTGCCAAGGCCAATGACCGCATATGATTTTTTCTTTGCCATACTTATCTCCTTTTAACCGATGGTTTATCCGACGTTAATGTCTTCTACCGGATCTTGGATGTGATTTTGTTGATTTGCGCCCACCGTAAAGGCTACTGCAAGCGAGATGGGGCCTACGCGCCCAAGATACATAGTCGCAATGATAATCAGCTTGCCTACCGTGTTTAAGGTGGGGGTCAGCGCGCGGGTCAAGCCGACTGTTGCGGTTGCGCTGACCGTTTCGTACAGAACGTCAATCAAGGGGGCATTTGTCACAAAGGAAAGTCCCAGCGTGGCAAGTGCCATGATGCAAAAAGAGGTCATGCACACAGCCACAGCTTTGCCGATTGCCTCGTCCTTGACGGTTCTGCCAAACAGCGAAACGCGCTCGTTGCCGCGAATGGCACTTGCCGCCTTGGCGATCAGGATGGCAAAGGTGACCGTTTTGATGCCGCCTGCCGTGCCCACGGGAGAGCCGCCAATAAACATCAGCACCAAGGAAACCAGTGCGGACGGGGTGGTCAGCGCCTCTTGGGGAACGGTGAAAAAGCCTGCCGTTCTGGTCGTCACCGATTGGAACAGCGCCATTTGCAGCTTGTCAAAGAGCGAGTGCCCGCCAAGCGTGCTGGGATTACTCCATTCAAACGAGAGGAATGCCGCAAAGCCAACCGCCAACAGTAGAGCGGTGCTTGTCAGCGCGATCTTGGATTGCAGGGTCAGAGAGCTGAGCGGATGCTTGCGCTTGCCGATGAATTTGCAGACGCGCAGCACGTCCCACCATACCACAAATCCAAGGCCGCCGAGGACGATCAGCGCCATGGTGACGGCGCCCACGATCGGGTTTGTGGCATAAGCACTCAGGCTGATGTCGCCAAGCAGGTCAATGCCCGCGTTGCAAAAGGCGGAGATGGCGGTAAAGACCGAAAGCCAGATGCCGCGCCAGCCGTATTCCGGGATAAAGACCGTCATGTAAAGCAGTGCGCCTGCGCCTTCCACGATCAAGGCACCCAGCACCACGCGGCGCACGAAGGGGGCAATGCCGGAAAGGGTATTGAGGTTAAAGGCGTCACGCAAAAGCATGCGGTCGCCAAGTCCCATTTTGCGGTGTAAGAGCATGGAGATCGTGCCCATTATGGTGATCAGCCCAAGTCCGCCGATCTGGATGAGCAGCAGAATGACGATCTGCCCAAACACGCTCCAGGTCGCGTGCGTGGAGAGCGTGACAAGACCCGTCACGCAGGTTGCCGTGGTGGCGGTGAACAGCGCATCCGCAAACGCCACGCTCTGCCCGCTCTTGGTGCTGATGGGTAGCCATAAGAGCAGCGTGCCCACCGCGACCACGCCAAGAAAGCTGAGCATGATCAGATGCGTGGTGGACAGCGAAAACCGTTTTTTAGATTTCATATATATCCTCTTTGTCGGTTTTAATATTGCTTTTATTGTATCACAAAAGTGCAGGCTTGTCAAGAAAAAGCAGCGGTCAACATAAAAGCGTTGACCGCTGCTTTGATTGAGTTATGCTGCAGGTGCTTCCACCAAGCCAAGCGATACCAGCAGTGTGCTGAGCACGAGCGCGAGAATGAATGCGACCACCGTGCTTGCCACGGTCAAGCCGACACCCAAAAAGATCTTGTGCTTGATGATGGGACGCTGTGTGATCAGAATTAAAGACAACACGCCCATACCTCCTCCAAGACCGCCGCCGATCGCACCGCCCACCAAGAACCAGAAGGGCAGAGCGGCTACAACGGAGAGCACGACGTCATACCATTTCGCAGGGGGCGACATTTGAATGATCTCGGTCTTGACCACAAGACAAAAGCCCTTGAAGAGATTGCCGCTGACTGTGACGTTGATGGGCTCGCCGCTTTCGGGATCGGTGTATTCAAAGGTGGTCTTGCCGGTTTTCTTGAGTGCTTTGCCGTCAAAGACCAGCGAGAACTTTCCGGAAAAGTCGCCTTGCAGCAAGCAGATGTTTTTGTATACGGGATGTTCCTTGTATAATTTCATAATGACTCCTCCTTAACGTATCATGAGCACCTTATGCTTGTTCTCTGAACGTAATTTCGCCCGTTGCAGCATCCATTGCATCCACAATGGCAACGGAATAGAGGTTGTAGCCAAGGTTGCGGATGACGCGTCCGCCGTGCTGGAAGCCCTTTTCAATGGCAATGCCGATGCCCTCAACCTCGGCGCAAGCCGATTCTGTGATCGAGATCAAGCCCTGCAGAGCGCAGCCGTTGGCAAGAAAATCGTCAATGATCAGCACGCGGTCGCCGGGGCGCAAAAACTTCTTGGAAACGATGACGTTGTTCTTGTTCTTGTGTGTAAAGGACTCCACCTCGGCAACGTACATGTCGCCGTCGATGTTGACGCTCTTGGATTTCTTGGCAAATACCACGGGTACGTTAAAATAACGGGCAGCAGAGCAGGCAATGGCAATGCCGGATGCCTCAATGGTCAGAATTTTGGTAATGCCCTTATCGCCAAAGCGATCGTAGAAAGCCTTGCCGAGTTGATCCAGCAGGGTCACGTCCATCTGGTGATTGAGAAAGCTGTCAACCTTGAGCACGTTGCCTTCCTTGACGACACCGTCCTTGATAATGCGTTCTTCCAAAAAGTTCATAAAGCCCTCCAAAGAGTGATATTGGCATCATTATATACCAAAATCCGCGCTTTGTCAATCATGTTTGCATAAACAGCTTTTTTATCACGCGAAAATACTGCTTATCTGTAATTTTCCTTGATGTACTCGCGCAGAGCGCTGCAATTCTTGACGCCGTGGAAACCGAAAACGGTGTCCTTGATGGACACAAAACAGCAATCCAGCTCCTTTTCCTTTTCGGATTGCTTGATCACAATATCGGATGCGGGGATATCCCATACGGAAAAGGTCTGACCGGTGGTCAGATTGGTCAGCGTAAGCAGGTCGTTTTCAAAAAACAGTCTCCAGCTGCTTTTTCTGACGGTCGTGTAATACATAATTCCCAGGCAGAAAAGCTGTGTGATCTCTAACATCACGACCAGCCCGGGGGAAACGATCAAGCCGAGCAAGGAAAGCGTCATTGTTCCGATCATGGTGATGAGAATGGGTCTGAAAAACTGCATTTTTGCATATTTCGCATCGGTTTCGGTTGTAAAAGATCTGTTTTCCATGGTATGTTCCTTTCTTTTGTGCGTGTGGCGTGTTTGCCACTCACTGATATAGACGCTTTTTTAGCGTAAAAAGTCCGATATTTTTCAAAAAAGTTGAAATTTTTTTGACCGTAGGGCGGAGGCTTGCTCCTGCCGCGCCAACCAACGTAGGGCAGGGGCTTGCTCCAATGTCATTAAGTTAAGAAATCTCTCACGACAGACAAGAGAACGGAACAGCCATGCACAAAAAAGGCGTCCCCCGAGGGGAAGCTGTCGCGCAGCGACTGAAGGGGAGTTGCGGACTAAACGGCGCGGTTGTCCGTTCGGGTATAAGAATTCAAGCCTAAGCTTTCGCATTCCCCTTCAGTCG
>JAZOVZ010000107.1:0-17690 GCA_045658965.1 Eubacteriales bacterium | reverse complement strand
ATCAAAAAAATAAAACCGGCCCCCCACCACGGCGTGGCGTTGGTAACGTTTTTTTGTAGGGACAGTTCTCGACTGTCCTTTTATGAAATCAATGCACGAATTCCTCGTAAATGGCACGGATAGCGTCGATGTACTCGTCGTCCGCGATACCCACGATAATGTTGAGCTCGGAGGAGCCCTGGTCGATCATGCGGATGTTGATACCCTTGGATGCCAGCGCGTCGAATACGCGTGCAGCCGTACCCTTTGCCTTGACCATACCGCGTCCAACGACGGCAACCAGTGCCATATCGTCCTCAATGGTCACGCTGTCGGGGGATACCGTGCGGCAGATCGCCTGCAGGATGCGCTCTCTCTTGCCTTCCAGAGCAGCGGTTGCGGTGACGACCGACATGGTGTCAATGCCCGAAGGCAGGTGCTCAAAGGAAATGCCGTTTTCTTCAAGAATTTCCAGTACCTTGCGTCCAAAGCCGACCTCGGCGTTCATCATGTCCTTTTCAATGTTGATAACCGAGAATTCCTTTTTGCCCGCAATGCCCGTGATCACGCGCTCGGTGTCGTAGTGCGTGGTGGAGGACACGATCATAGTGCCCTTGTCCTCGGGGCGGTTGGTATTGCGGATATTGATCGGAATGCCTGCGGAGCGAACGGGGAACACGGCGTCCTCGTGCAGTACGGTCGCACCCATGTAGGAAAGCTCACGCAGCTCGCGGTAGGTAATGGTCTCAATGGTGCAGGGATCCTTGACGATGCGGGGATCGGTCATCAAAAAGCCGGAAACGTCGGTCCAGTTTTCGTAAAGCGAAGCCCCTGCAGCGCGCGCCACGATCGAGCCCGTGATATCCGAGCCGCCGCGCGAGAAGGTCTTGACTGTGCCGTTCGCGGCGCAGCCGTAAAAGCCGGGGATGACGGCGTGGCGGAACTGTGCCAGCTCTGCGGACAGCACGCGGTCGGTCTTTTCCTGGTCGAACGAGCCGTTTTCCTTAAAGAAAATGACGTTCTCGGCATCGATAAAGGGAAATCCTAAGTACTTTGCGAGGATCAAGCCCGAGAGGTATTCGCCGCGGCTTGCCACAAAGTCTCTGCCGGGACGGTGCAGCATGGCGTTTTTGATGTATTCATATTCACCGGACAGATCAAAATCCAGTCCGAGCTCACGGATAATGCTGTTGTAGCGTTCGACAATTTTATTATAGTATTCGTCAACCTCCTGCATGCTCTTCTTTTCTCTGATCATCTGATAGCAGGTATAGAGCATGTCCGTGACCTTGACGTCATCGGAGAAGCGTTTGCCGGGGGCGGAGGGAACAACGTATCTGCGTGCGGGATCTGCCTTGACAATGGCAGCAACCTTTCTGAAGTGCTCGGCATCGGCAAGAGACGAGCCACCGAATTTCACGACTTTGATCGACATGGATAAAAACTCCTGAAAAAATAGATTTTAAGGGCAGACAAAACCAATCTGCCATACTATATTATATGAGTAAACGCGTATTCTGTCAAGGGCTTGATGCAAGTTTTTGGCAGCATGTGGCATTTTTGCGCGAAAATGCGTCGAGCGACGTGTAAATATTTTGCACACGTCTTGATTTTACGCGCAAAATCATGTAAAATAGAAGCAGAAACGTCAGACCTTGCAAGGAGGATTTACATATGAAATACAGCTTTACTCCCGCCGATATTCTGCTGCCCGATTTTTCCGAGCACGAGGCGTACCGCTGGGCGGTCGTCGCATGCGATCAGTTTACCAGCGAGCCCGAATACTGGGAGGCGGTGGAGCGCAAGGTTGGGGACGCTCCCTCTGCGTTGCGCATGATCCTGCCCGAGGTGTATCTGGAGGAGCAGGCAGAGCGCATTCCGCAGATCAACGCGGCAATGGACGATTATTTGAAAAACGTGCTCAAGGAGCATAAGGACTGCATGATCTACGTGCGCCGCTATCAGTCGGATCTGACCATCAGACAGGGTCTGATCGGCTTGATCGACCTGGAGGAATACGATTACAATAAGGGGGCGCAGACCCGCGTGCGTGCCACCGAGGGCACGGTGCTGGAGCGCATTCCGCCCCGCGTGCAGGTGCGCCGCGGCGCAAGCCTTGAGCTGCCGCACGTCATGCTGCTGATCGACGACCCTGCGCATACTGTCATGCCGCTCTCTCACAGCCTTTGCGAGCAGCAGCCTGCGTATGCCTTCCGTTTGATGATCGGCGGCGGTGAGATCTGCGGCTTCCGCATTCCCGGTACGAGAGCAGGGGCAATTCAAGAGGCGCTGGAGGCACTGGTGACCGAGGAGCAGATGCAGGCAAGATACGGCAAAGCGGGACTTGCGCCGCTGCTGTTCGCCGTGGGCGACGGCAACCATTCGCTTGCCACCGCCAAGGCTTGCTATGAGGAGATCAAGGCGGCTCTGGGGGATGCCGCACTCGATCATCCCGCGCGCTACGCGCTGTGCGAGGTGGTCAATCTGCACGATGAGTCCTTGCATTTCCAGCCTATCTATCGCGTGATGTTCGGTGTTGATCCTGAAGCGGTCAAGGCAGAGTTCAAGGCGTATTGCGCCTCTCTTTCGGGCAATGCGCCCGCGCAAAGCGTGATTTGCGTACACGGTGGGACCGAGGAAACGGTGGAAATTTCCGCGCCCGATAAGCAGCTGACCGTAGGCACGGTGCAGGATTTCTTGGATGCATACGCAGCGGCACACCCCGAGGTGCGTATTGATTATATTCACGGAGAGCAGGCGCTGCGCACGCTCAGTGCCCCCGAGGGTGCGATCGGATTTTTGTTTGACGGCATGCATAAGAGCGAGCTGTTCAAAACGGTGATTTTTGACGGTGCGCTGCCGCGCAAGACCTTCTCGATGGGGCACGCCAAGGATAAGAGATACTATCTGGAAGCAAGAAAGATCAAGAACTAAGGAGTTACGATGAAGATTTTACATTGCGCGGATATCCACTTGGATTCGGTCATGGAATCCAATCTGTCGCCCGAGCAAGCCAAGGAGCGCAAAAGAGAGCTGCTTTTGGGCTTTGCGGACATGGTGCGGTACGGTGCGGAGCACGATGCGCGCGCTTTTCTGATCGCGGGCGATTTGTTTGACGGTGCGTCCTGCGCCAAGCGCACAAGAGCCTATGTGCTGGACTTGATGCGTCAGTATCCGCAGATCGATTTTTACTATCTTTCGGGCAATCACGACGAGGGCGAGGTTGGTTTTACCGACACCAAGACGCCGCTGCCCGAGAATTTGCATACCTTTAGCGGGGAATGGCAGGAATACAGAATTGACAACGTCAGTATTTTCGGTTGCATTGACCCTGCCGATCAGCAGACTTATGATGCGCTCTCGCCCGATCCCGCGCGCGTCAATATCGCCATGCTGCACGGGCAGGTATATGAGTCGGATACAAGGTATGATGCGGGCATCAATCTGCGTGCCCTGCAGAATAAAAATCTTGATTATTTAGCACTCGGTCACATCCATTCTTACCGCATTGAGTCCTTGGACGCGCGCGGTGTATGGTGCTATGCGGGCTGTCCCGAGGGCAGGGGCTTTGACGAGTGCGGCAACAAGGGATTTGTCATGCTGGACGTGAGCGATGATGGTAAGATCGGGACGCAGTTTGTGTCTCTTGCCCGCAGAAAATGCCACGTGTTTACGGTGGACGTTTCGGGGTACTATAGCCTTCTTTCCTTGGAGCAGACCGTGCTGGCGGCTTGCGCGCAAGCGCAGGCGCAGGATATGGTCAAGGTCGAGCTTGTGGGCAGCGTTGCGCCCGACACCTGCCATGACGCGAAATACGCTGCAAGCGTGCTGTCAGATCGTTTTTACTTTGCCAAGGTGTACGATAAGACCAAGCTGAGCATCCGTGCCGAGGACTACCAAAACGATATCTCGCTCAAGGGAGAATTCGTGCGTCTTGTCCTTGCATCGGGGCTGGATGAAGAGGTCAAGCTGCAGGTCATCGAAAAGGGCATCCGCGCACTTGGCGGCGAGGAGGTGGACGCAGAATGAAGCTGAGTCGACTGTACATTGCGGGCTTTGGTAACCTGCAGGATTTTTCTTATGAATTCGAGGACGGCATCAACGTGCTGTCTGCACCCAACGGCTGGGGCAAGAGCACTCTGGCAGCATTTTTGCGCGCCATGTTCTATGGACTGGGCGACAGCCGCGCGCGCAGCGTTGCGGAAAATGCACGCAAACGCTATACGCCTTGGACGGGCGGCAGCTTTGGCGGCAATCTCGAATTTGAGGCAAGGGGCAAACGCTATCGCATTGAGCGTTTCTTCGGGGCAAAGGAGAGCGAGGATACCTTTGCGCTGTACGCTCTGGATACCGGAAAATTAAGCGAGGATTATACCGAGAATATCGGAGAAGAACTGTTCGGCATCGACGCGGACGGCTTTAGCCGTACCGTATTTATGGATGCCTCTGCGCACGTCCACGGCAAGGTGGAGAAGAATGCCAATAACAGCATCAATACCAAGCTCAATCACCTCTTGCAGGCGGAAAACGACCTTGGCAATTACGAAGAGGCAATGGAGGCTTTGGTGCGCCGCAAGCGTCAGTACAAGACGACCGGTGAGCGCGGCGAGATCTATGCGGGCGAGCGCAGACTCTTGGAGCTGCAAAGACAGATCGAGGTCTGCCAAGGACAAAAGGCGCAGGCGCAGGAGCTTGACGCGCAGATCGCCGGGCTGACTCCGATCGTAGCGGAAAGTGAGCAGCGCATGCAGGCGTTGCAGAATGATATGACCAAAGCGGTCGGGCAGCGGGAGAGACGCGCCATTCTGGAGACCTACAGCCGCATGCGCAGCGAGATCTCCGCTGCAAAAAAAGAGGCAGAGGCAATTGCTGCACAGTTTGAGGGGCAAGTGCCCACGCAGGCAGAAGCGGAAAAGATGCAAATGCTGGCAGGACAGCTCGGAACTCTTTCGGGCAGAGCACAGCAGCTGCACGGGGATAACACGGTAAGCGAGGCGATCGCACAAGTCAAGCCGAGGCTTGGCGGCAGCGTCACGCCGCTTGAGGAGATCGACCGCGCGCTTGAAATTTGCAACGATTTGCGTGATATTGAGGGTGAGATCCGCGCGCATGCCGCGCTGGCTGCATCCCTGCAGGATCAGGCGGATGCAATCGGTGACCCGACACCGCCCAAGACCGGCAAGCAGGGCAAAAAGGCAACCGCGGGCAAGGTGTTCGGCGTGGTGCTGGCAAGCCTTTCGGTGATCATGCTGATCACGGCAGCCGTACTGCTGCTGATGTCCAAGATAGGGCTGGGTATTGTCAGCGGTATTGGCGGACTTGCATTGTTTGCACTTGCCGTGTACGTGCTGCTTGGTGCAGTATCCGCAGCACAGCTTTCGGGCAGAGCCAAGCGCGCAGCCGATGCGGCGTTTAAGATCGAGACCAAAAAGCGTCTTTTGGAGGAGCGCGAGCGCGAGCTTGGATTGGCGCAGGAATATAAGGAAAAGTATGCAGACAAGGCAGCCGTGCCGGTTGCGTTGGCACAAAAGCACTCCTTGACAGTGGATGGCGGTTATATTGCAGCTCTCAGCGCACTGCGCAGCACAACCGATCAGTATCTGCGCCTTTGCGAGCAGCAAAAGGCAAAGGATGCCTTGTACGAGGGGATCGTAGCCGAGGCGGATGCGCTGTGGGATCGTATTTGTGCATTCCTTTCGCGCTGGAACAAGCCCTTTGACCGCGAGAATTGCGCGTTTGTGCTTGCCGAGCTGCGCACCACGCTTGCCGATCTGCAAAGACGCAGGCATGAGATCGAGCAGAAGGAGCAGGCAGCACGCGCATACGCGTCCGAAAAGAACGTGCGCAGCCTTGCCGAGCAGGGCCCGCAGGGCGAGCAGGAGCTGCCCGATCCCGAGGAGCTTTCGGCTCGCTGGGAGCAGAGCCGCGCACTTTATCAGCAGCAAAGCGGAGAGCTTGCAGCCTTGGTGCAAAAGGCGGAGGTCTTGTATGAAGCAGCCGATGCGTATGGCGCTTTGGTTGCCGAAAAGCAAGCCTTGGAGGATAAATTGGCTTTGCAGAACGCAAACTATACAGCCATCGTGCATGCCGAAAAATTCTTGGAGCAGGCAAGGGAAAACCTCTCGTCCAGATATCTGGACAAGATGCAGAGTTCCTTTTTGAGCCGCATGCAGCAGATGAGCGGTGAGCAAAAGCAATTCTCCATGGATACCGATTTCGGCATTACGCAGAGAGAAAAGGGTAAGAGCCGCAGCATTGAGTACCTGAGCAGCGGCTGGAGAGATATGGTGGGCTTTTGCTTGCGCCTGAGCCTTGCGGACGGTCTGTTTGACGAGGAAAAGCCTTGCCTTGTGCTGGACGATCCCTTCGTGTATCTTGACACCGAGCGCGCCGAGGCTGCGCGCCGCCTTTTGGACGAGTTGGCACGCGAGTATCAGATCCTGTATTTGACGTGCAAGACCGACACTGCCGAACAGGCGCATTGAAATAGGGAAATTTTATGGCTAATATTATCATTATAGGCGCAGGCGTTGCAGGACTGTCCGCAGGCATTTGCGCACAACTGGAAGGGCATCAAGCCACCGTTTACGAGCGTCACTTTCGCGCGGGCGGTAATCTGACGGGCTGGGATCGCAAGGGATATCATATCGACAACTGCATCCATTGGCTCACGGGCACCAATCCCGTTACCGATTTTTACCGCATGTGGGAAAAGCTCGGCGCACTGGGGCAGGGCATTGCGGTGCATCAGCCCGAAAATCTGTATACCTACGAGCAAAAGGGCAGAGTGCTTTCGCTTAACAAGGACTTGGCACAGCTGCATAAGGATATGCTGGCTGCCTCTCCCAAGGATGAAAAAGAGATCCGGGGGCTGATCAGAGCCATTCGCTCGATACAGAGGCTCAACGGCATTGGCGGCAAGGCGTGCGAGCGCGCAAGCAACGCATGGGAAAAGCTGATCTCCGCACCCGATCTGATCAAGTATTACAAATACAGCGTCAACGATCTGGCAGCGCGCTTCAAGGATGCTTTTCTCGGAGATTTTCTCAAATCCTTTATGCCCGGACATTTCAGCGCGCTGGCGCTGATCATGGTGTTCGCCACCTTTACGGGCAAAAACGGCGGCATCCCGCACGGTGCGTCCTGCGGTATGGCGGATCGCATGGCAGAGCGATTTGTATCGCTTGGCGGCAAGCTTTGCCTTGGCAAGGGCGCCGATAAGATCAACGTGCAGGACGGTGTTGCGCAGTCGGTGATCTTGGACGACGGCACGGTGATAGATACCGATCACGTGATCATCACCGCTGACCCTGCCGTGGCGTTCGGCACGCTGCTGGATCGCGCCTATATGCCCCAAAAGCTGGCGGAGCAGTACGCGGATGAAAATATGATCCGCTTTTCCTCCACGCATTGCGCGTTCTCCTTTGACGGGGAGCAGCCGCCCTTTACCGGTGACGTGGTGTTCGATATCCCTGCAGAATACAGGGAAGTGCTTTGCGGAGAGTATCTGATGCTGCGCGAGTTTTCGCATGAGCCGTCCTTTGCCCCCGCGGGTAAGAGCATTTTGCAGACCATGATCTATTGCATGGAGGACGACGCCAAAATGCTTGTCGCGCTGCGTGCGGATAAAGAGGCGTATGCACAAAGAAAGCAGCAAATGGTGCAGGCGGTGGAGCATATCATCTGCGATCGCGTGCCCGCGCTGCAAGGCAAGATCACGTGCATTGACGCATGGACGCCCGCGACCTATCACCGCTTTGTCGGCTCCGAGGTCGGCTCGTTTATGAGCTTTATCATGCCCGCAGGTGCAGCACCCACGCAGATGTCCGGCAAGATAGACGGACTTTCAAACGTCTACCTCGCAACCCAATGGCAGATGGCACCGGGTGGACTGCCCATCGCGGCAACCGCCGGCATTGACGCAGTAAAGCTGATTGGTCAAAGCGAGAAGAAACGCTGAAAACGGGCAGGATCATATAGTCCGAAATCCGATAAAAAGCAGGGGGGCAACGTCGCCCCCCTGCACTTTATCCCTTCAGCAGCTCGCTTACTTGCTTGCGCTGCTTTTGTGTGGACTCATAAACGGTTGCATCGAACCATCTGTCCTCCAAAAAATCATCCCGGAACGCATCCATGACCTTTTGCGCAATCCTGAATTGTGAGGCGGCTTTGTCATGCTCACCCATCTCCTCAAGGCGCTTGCCCGCAATGAGCAGCATGTCGATCAGATCCTCGGCGCAAATGTTTTTGTGCTTTTGCGCCGCCTCGTAGCTGACCTCCCCGTCCAAGAGGGAAGCCATCAGCTCCAGCTTGGAAAAATATATCTCGGGAATGAGCTCCAGCGTGGGGGCAACCAGATCGTCCTGCCCGTTTTCCTTGTAGCACGTCGCCAAAATGCGGCAAGCGTCGTATTTCACGGAATCATCTTTGGTACAGGCAATCAGCGTCTTGCAAAGCGTGATCACCTCGTCGGCTCTGGTTTGGTAGTCAAGCGTATAGAGTAAATTGTTGAGAATGATATCATTACCGGGATATCTCTGTAAGCCCTCTCGCAGTATGCGTTCGGCTTTTGCGGGATCGCTACTGCGGTATTTCCATGATTCATGGCAAATCGCGTCCACCTGCTTTTCGGTTTCAAACAGATTGAAATCAAAAAGCTCGTCGGTGGAAACGCCGAAAAACGACGCGATCGCGGGAATCAAGGTCACGTCGGGCATGGTCAAGCCGTTTTCCCATTTGGAAACCGCTTGAAACGAAACGCCCAGATACTTAGCAAATACCTCTTGGGATATGTTTTTTTGCTTTCTTAAGGTTTTGATTTTTTCTCCGAGTTTGATCATAATAACCTCCAAAATTGACGGATCAGCGCTTTTCCTGATACCATTATAGCACATAGACGGAGAATTACAATAACGCATTCGGGGAGAATTTTTCTAACATGGGTTGAATAAGCGATATAGGTTGCACAAAAATCAAAACGAAGCATAAACCTCTGCACCGCCGCATATACTGAGGATGCTGAATGATCGTACCAATCCAAAAAACACACTATGAGAGAAACAAGAATAAAAAGATTTTAACTTTTTTCAAAAAAGGGGTTGACAAAAGGCAAATCGGGTGTTATAATATACAGGTCCTTTAAGAGAGGCCATGCTTGAACGCCGGTGTGGCGGAATAGGCAGACGCCCGGGACTTAAAATCCCGTGATACGTGAGTATCGTACCGGTTCGACCCCGGTCACCGGCACCAAGCGGGAAAACCAAATATCGCGGAGTAGAGCAGCCTGGTAGCTCGTCGGGCTCATAACCCGGAGGTCGTGAGGTTCAAATCCCACCTCCGCAACCAACGCAAAGGCACCCAACAGGGTGCCTTTTTTGCGTTGGTTGCACAGGTGGGATTTGAACTCGCAATCTTCGATTGCGATCCGACGAGCGTAGCTCGTTGGGTTAGTGACGACGCAAAGCCACAAGTGGCTTTGCTAGGAACGGTGGAGCCAAAGCAACGAGACGAAGGAGCGAGTGTATCGAGCGACGCGCGGCGAGTATGCGACGCGAGTGGGCAACCCCTTCACGGGTGTATTGCGAGCGGGCAGAGCCGAGGGTAAGCGGAGCGTCGAGGCGATAGACCGCGACACTCGACGGCGAGTGGGCAACCCCTTCACGGGTGTTTTTGCGAGCGGGTTTGGCAGCACAACGGTGAGCAAGTATATCGAGCGATGCGCGGCGAGTATGCGACGCGAGTGGGCAAGAGCCACAAGTGGCTTTGCTAGGAACGGTGGAGCCCAAAGCGCGAGCGGTCAAAGCCGAGCGTACGCACAGCGTTGAACCGAAAGCATACGACTCGCGACGGCGAGTGGGCAACCCCTTCACGGGTGTATTGCGAGCGGGTTTGGCAGCACAACGGTGAGCAAGTATATCGAGCGACGCGCGGCGAGTATGCGACGGCGAGTGGGCAAGAGCCGCAAGCGGCAAAAATCCCACCTGTGCAAGCAAGAAAAGAGAACAGACACCCAATCGGGTATCTGTTCTTTTTTCTTGCCTTGTAAAGCGAGACAACGTCAGAATCACAGTTTTGCTGCGCGTAAATATTGATTTTTGTCCCAAGATGTGTTATAATCAAACTATCAAGTGCGGGAGGACTGCCATGAAAGAGAATTACGTATACAAATACGAAATGCACATCCACACCTCTCCCTGCAGTGGGGGTGGCGAGGATATTCGGGCGCATATTGACGATCTGATCGGCAAGGGCTTTAGCGGCATGGTGGTGACCAATCATTTCTATGCGGGAGATAACCGCGTGGACCGTGCGCTGCCGTGGGAAGATTTTGTGGATGCTTACAGGCAGGATTATCTGTACGGTTTGGCATATGTCCGCACGTTGGATTTTGATTTGCTGTTCGGTCTTGAAGAGCACGTTGGGCACGGGCAGGAGATATTGCTCTACGGTATTACGCCCGAGCTGATCGAGGCGCATCCCGAGCTCAAGGGGGCATCGGCGGAGAAATATGCCGAGGTCGTACACGCAGCGGGCGGACTTGTCTATCAGGCGCATCCGTATCGCGACCGACATTATATCACCCGACCATTCCCGCTGGAATGCTTGGATCAGCTTGACGGCATTGAGGTGTTCAATGCGGGCAATTTTCCGGAATGGAACCAAAGTGCGCAGCGTTTGGCGGACGAGCGCGGGCTTGCTTGCGTGGCTGGCTCTGACGCGCACGTCGTAGGCTCTGCCGGTCGTGCCGGCATTGCAACAAGGGAGCGCATCAAGAGCAACGGCGACCTTGTGCGCATACTCAAAAGCGGGGAGTATTTGATACTGCAGGACCAATCATGACTGCTTGCGTGATAATGGCTTGAAATATTATAAGGAGGGCTACACCATGGATCGTTATCTCAACACGGTTACGTACGATGGCAAAGCATTGCTTGCCATGGTGGCATGCGCGGATTTTGACAGCGCGCTGCTCAAAAATTTGCAAGGCAGGGCAGAGGCGTTGCTGGATTGCGAGAGAATTTCCGTAGTGGATCGCAAGATGCGTGCGGCATCGGGCAATCCTCACGATTACGCATCGCAAGGTCCTTATTGGTGGCCAAATCCCGATACGCCCGACGGGCTGCCGTATATATGCAAGGACGGCGTGACCAACCCCGCATCGGTCGAGCCGATCGGCTACGACAAGATGACCGAAGCCGTGCACCATCTTGCCTTGGCGGCGTTGTATTTTCAAGACGGGCGATATGCCGAGAGGGCTGTGAAACTGTTGCGTGTCTGGCATCTTGATCCCGAGACCTACATGACGCCGCACATGGAATACGCGCAGGCGATCCCCGGCGTTTGCGAGGGCAGGGGCATCGGCATTATTGATCTTTGTACGTCCTATCAGCTGTTCAATGCCGTTGCGATCTTGGAATATCTGGGAATGATCGATGGGGAAACGCTTGATGGCTTGAAGCAGTGGTACGTTGATTATACAGACTGGTTGCTGACGAGTGAAAAAGGCGCGGATGAGGACAATATGTACAATAACCACGGTACATGGTTAGACGTGCAGGTTGCTGCTGCCGCCATGTTCACGGGTAGGCACGCGCTGGCGCAAAAGACCTTGAACGCAGCCTACATAAGGCGCGTTGCCAAGCATATTGAACCGGGCGGCGTACAGCCGTATGAGCGCGCAAGAACCAGGGGGATTTCCTACAGCTTGTTCAATCTTGACGCGCTGACCCTGCTTGGCAATATGGCACGCAGATACGGCATCGCGCAGCCCTATTGGAAAGAGGACGGAGACAAGGGAGACCTTATGCGCAGTGCCATCGATTACATTTATCCCTATGCGGTTGATCCTGCAAGCTTTCCGTACACGGAGCTGTGCCCGGACGGCACAAAAAAGAAGATGGCGCATTTGCTTGCGCGCGCACAGCACTACTATCCGGGGCAGGGGTATGCCGAAAAAGCGGCAGAAATTGCGGATGATCATGCATTTTGGAGGCTTGAGCCGCAAGCATAGCAGAGTATGATATGACCGAACCGACTGTACTTGAAAACATCCGCCGCGACTCTGCCGGTCGTGCCGGCAATGCAACAAGGGAGCGCATCAAGAGCAACGGCGACCTTGTGCGCATCTTGAGAAGTGGGGAGTATACGAACATATCAACCGAAGCGTGACGAAATTTTTTTGAAAAGAGGACATCGCATGGAATACAGAACACTTGGAAAAACGGGATTGCAAATTTCGCGCCTGGGCTTTGGCGGCATTCCGATCCAAAAGATTGATGCCAAGGGTACGAAGGTACTTATTGACGAGCTGATTTTGCAGGGCGTGAACTTTATTGACACCGCGCGCGGTTATACCGTCAGCGAGGAGTATTTGGGATATGCGCTGCAGGGCGTCAGAGATCAATTTGTACTGGCGACCAAGAGCATGGCACGCACCGAGCAGGCAATGGCGCGTGATATTGAGATCAGCCTGCAAAATCTTTGCACGGATTATATTGATCTTTATCAGGTGCACAATCCAAGTGCCAAGGATCTGGAAACGGTCATGGCTGAGGGCGGTGCACTCAAGGCGCTGTGCAAAGCTAAGGCGGCGGGCAAGATCGGGCATATCGGTATTACGCTGCACGCGGTCGAGCTGTTTGAGCAGGTGCTGGAGCTGCCGTGGGTGGAGACCGTTATGTTCCCTTATAATATTGTGGAAACGCAGGGCGAGGAGCTGATCGCGCGCTGCGCAGAGAAGAATATCGGCTTTATTTGCATGAAGCCCTTGGCGGGCGGTGCGATCGACGACGCGGAAATTGCGATGCGTTTTATCGTCAGCAATCAGGACGTGACCGTGATCATCCCCGGTATGGCGGACGTGTGTGAGATCGCGCAAAACGTGCAAGCGGTCAGCAACACGGCAGAGTTGAGCCCGGCGGAGCGGGAAAAGGTACAAGCAATCAGAGCGCAGCTTGGTACCAACTTCTGCCGCAGATGCAATTATTGTGCACCTTGTGCGGCAGGCATCAATATCCCGGGCGTATTTCTGTTTGAGGGATATTACAGCCGCTATGATCTCAAGGATTGGGCGAAGAGCCGCTATGAGAGTTTGAGCAAGACCGCCTCCGATTGCATTGGCTGCAGCGTTTGCGAGAGCCGCTGTCCTTATTCGCTGCCGATTCGGGATATGATGAAAAAGACCGCGGAGGTCATGGGGAAATAAGCCAAAATATGCTATGGAGAAAACGATATGACCGAACTGACTGTACTTGAAAACATCCGCCGCGAGATGGCGGCAATGCCGGGGCATCTTGGCTTTTACTACAAGAACCTTGTGACGGGGTTTGAATACGGCATCGGGGAAGAGGAGATCTACGGTGCTGCAAGCGTGATCAAATTCCCGCTGTTTTTGCACGTTCTTGCAGAGTGCGAGAAGGGAAATATGTCGCTTGACGATCGGATCGTGACCGAGGAGAGCGACAAGGTGCCCAGCTGCGGTGCGCTGAATATGTTCACGGGCAGCATAGAAACCGATATTCGTACGCTATGCCGTCTTATGATCTGCCTTTCCGACAACACCGCCACCAATCGGCTGATCCGCTATTTTGGCTTTGAAGCCATCGAGCACGGTTTTGCCGAGATGGGACTTGCAAAGACGCGCATTCGCCGCAAGCTGTTTGACCGTGCGGCAGCCGCGCAAGGCAAGCAAAACTCGATCAGCCCCAAGGAACTCGGCGCTTTGCTGGAAAAGCTGTACCGCGGGGAGTTTATCAATCAAGAGGTCAGCGATTACGCCATAGAGGTGCTTTCCGAGCAGCAGATCGGGCACAAGCTGGCAGGCAAGCTTGGCGAGAACGTCAAAATCGCGCACAAAACGGGCGAGGATGACGGGCTGAGCAACGATATCGGCATCGTGTACGCAGAGCAGCCCTTTGTCATTTGCTTTACGGGGCACGAAACCGACGTATACCCTTGGGAGGATCTGATGCGCCGCAGCACGTATGACCTTTACCACGCCAACGGTGCGGGGGAATAAGCGGTAGGATCAGCCCATCCCGATCTTGCCGAGTCAAAGAGGTAACTTATGCAGAAATTCTTGAAATCCAAGCGGTTTTGGATATCCTTGACCGCGCTATACGTATGCGTACAGATCGCGCTGGGCGTGGTGCTGCAGGTGAGTGAGGGCAGAGCGGTGGTGGCTTGCCAATTTGGCGCGATCATTCTCGCTTGCCTGTTTTGCGCGGCGTTTGCCGAGAAGAGCAGCGCATACGCCTTTACGCAGCTGGCTTTGGTGTGCACGGTGTGCGCCGACTATTTTCTCGTGTGGTCGCAGCCCATGGTGCAGCTACCTGCCATGGCGTTTTTCCTTTGCGCGCAGATCGCCTATGCCGCGCGGCTGTACCTTTTGGCAGGGCAGGGCGAGCGGCGCGTGCAGCTGATCTTGCGCATCGCGCTTTCGGCTTTGATCGTTGCCGTGACCGCGATCGTGCTCGGGCAAAGCACCGACGCGCTGGCGGTGGTGTCTATGCTTTACTACGTGCAGCTGATCCTGAACGTGGTGTTTGCGTTCGTGGGATTTCGCAGCCGCGCGATATTGGCAATCGGCTTTTTGCTGTTTTTGTGCTGCGACACGGTGATCGGGCTTGACATGATCAACGCGTATCTGCCTATTCCCGAGGACGCGCTGCTTTACAAGGTCATCCGCCCCGGCTTCAATCTCGCGTGGGCGTTCTATCTGCCCTCGCAGACCTTGCTGTCGATCAGCCTGTTGCCGAGAAAATTGAAAAGCGAATAAATGAAAAGGACAGAGAACGTGAAAGTCTCTGTCCTTTATTGCATGCATATCGGGGGCTTGCTCCCGCCCGGAGCGATTTTTATTTTTCCCCATCCCATTCTGCCATGAATTCGTCAATGAATCCATGCATGTATTGCTCACGCTGCCTTGCGATGCGCTTAGCGGTATCGGTGCTCATCATGTCGGTCAGCAAAAATAGCTTTTCATAGAAATGATTGATTGTGGTGGAGTTGCTTTTGCGGTATTCCGCTTCGGTCATATTGGTCTTGGGCGCAATATCGGGGTGATACATCAGCCGCCTATGGCTGCCGCCGTACGCAAAGGCGCGTGCGATGCCAATCGCGCCAATAGCATCCAGACGGTCTGCATCCTGCGCGCATTTGCCTTCAAGCGTGGCAGGTGTGACCGAGTCGCTGCCCACGTAGGAGATCTCCCCGATCATGCGGCAGATCTCGTCGATTTTTGCTTGGTCAGCACCGTTTTGTGCCAAAAATCTGCGCGCGTTGTCTTTATTTTGATGCGTGGCAGGGGAGAGCTTGATATCGTCTACGTCGTGCAAAAGCGCGACAAGCTGCACGGTCTGCACGTCCGCACCCTCGCGCTCTGCAATATGCGTTGCCATATTGTAAACGCGAAGCGTATGAAAATAGTCGTGACCGCTATAGTCGTTTTCAAATATCTGCTTGACGTATGCCAGGGCGAGTGATACGATGTCTGGTTGCATAAAGATCCCTCCAAGCGTGCTTGATACCGTGATTATATCACAAATGTGTGCCGATTGCAAGCCCCAAATCCCTTTGCAACTATTGACTTTACATGGCGTATATGCTAAAATAATGGCATATTGTGAGTTGGAAGGGAAAAGGATTTTGGGGATGGAGAACATTCAGAATTTACATACGCATACCATCTATGCGGACGGCAAGGACACGCCGCGCGAGCTTGTGCAGCGCGCGATTGCGCTGGGCATGACGGGCATTGGCTTTTCGGAGCATACCTATATGGCGTTTTCCGATTATCCGTATCAGATGCGCGTTGAACAGATGGCGGACTATCAGGCGGAGATTCTTGGCCTTAAGCAGGAATACCGCGGTGTGATCGACGTGTTCTGCGGTTTGGAATACGAGTTTTATTCCGACGTGCCGACCGAGGGCTTTGACTATCTGATCGGCTCGGTGCATTATTTGGAGATCGACGGTAAAATACTTGGCTTTGACCGCGGACTTGCCGAAACGCTTGCATACGTGCAAAATCATTTCGGCGGTGACGGATTGCAGTTTGCCAAGCAATATTATGAAACGGTATCAAGATTGCCGGAAAAAGGAAATATCGACATCATCGGACATTTTGACCTCTTGACCAAGAATAACCAAGCGGGAAAGTTTATTGACACATCGTCAAAGACCTATCTGGATTACGGCAAGGATGCCATTCACGCCCTGCAGGGTAAGATCCCGTTTTTTGAGGTCAACACGGGCGCGATCTCACGCGGCTACCGCACCGATCCGTATCCGCAGATGGAGCTTTTGCGGGAATTTGCCGCTTGCGGCTTTGGCGCAATGATCACCTCGGATTGCCATAACAAGGCATTCCTCGATTGCTCCTTTGCCGAGGCAAGGGAGCTTCTGACGGAGGCAGGCTTCAAGTCGAGATGGATTCTGACCGACGACGGTTTTCGGGAGGTGGCAATATGAGCGTGTTGTCGATCGTCATACTGATATTTTCTGCGCTGGGCGCAGTTGACTGGCTGATCGGCAACAAGATCGGCGTGGGCAAGGAATTTGAGCGCGCGTTTCTGCTGTTCTGCCCCATGACGCTTTCCATGTTGGGCATGATCGTCATAGCCCCTGCCGTGGGCGTGTGGCTCTCCCCGCTCTTTGATGGGTTTTACAATGCGTTCGGGATCGATCCTTCCATCATTCCCGCCTCGCTGCTGGCAAACGATATGGGCGGTATGGCACTTTCGCAAAGTGTGAGCAAAAGTGCGCTGATGGGCAATTACAATGCTTTTATCGTGTCCTCCATGATGGGCTGCGTGATCTCCTTTACGTTGCCGTTTTCACTTGGACTTGTGCGCAAGGAGCAATATCCGCAGCTGTTTTTGGGCATGCTTTGCGGCATTGCCACCATTCCCGTGGGCTGTGTGGTTTCGGGCTTGATCTGCCGTGTGCCTCTTGGGGCGCTTATGCTTAACCTGCTGCCCTTGATCATTGTCGGGGGCTTGATCACCCTGGCGCTGCTCTTTTTCAAAAATGCCAGCATCAAGTGCTTTGCCGTGCTTGGACAGGTCATGCGCGCCATCTCGCTTACGGGACTTGTGTGCGCGATCTTTACGTTTTTGACCGGTGTGGAGATCAGCCCGTATTTTGATTCTTTTGAAAACGGTGCACTGGTTTGCGCCAATGCCTGCGTGACGCTTTCGGGTGCTTTGCCGCTGATGTATCTGCTTGCCAAGGTGCTCGATAAGCCGCTGAACGCCATTGGCTCCAAGATCGGCATCAACGGTGTTTCCGCAATCGCGTTTCTCGGTACGCTGGTGACCAACGCCTCCACGTTTGGCACTATGGAGAAAATGGACAAAAAGGGTGCTGTGCTCAATTCCGCCTTTGCCGTGTCGGCAGCGTTTGCGCTGGGTGGACATTTGGCGTTTACCATGGCGTTTGACGGCACGTACGTGCTGCCCATGATCGTGGGCAAAATCGTTTCCGGCGTTTGCGCCGTGCTGCTCGCGCTTGTCATGTATAAGGAAAAGCCGCAAAAGACCGATTGAATTACATAGAAAAAGAACAGCTCCATGGGGCTGAGATATTAGCGGCAAATAAAGCAAAAGCAGAAGTCTTTGTAGGCTTCTGCTTTTTTCTATGGGGATATTACGCTCAGAAACCGTTTGGATTCGCGCTCTCCCCCCTGCGCTTGGCACAGGGCAGCGCTGATA
>JAZOVZ010000106.1:0-67751 GCA_045658965.1 Eubacteriales bacterium | reverse complement strand
CCCATACTTCCACGTTCAAAATTGATTTTCATAAACAAAATTTTGCTTATCTCATCAAATGCTGCTACAGGTGAAAGCTTATCGTTATTTCGAATAATGTTATGACAAGTTTTAAGCATTTTGGTAAACTCATCACGGGTAAA
Source organism: Eubacteriales bacterium (assembly GCA_045658965.1). Classification (GTDB taxonomy): domain Bacteria; phylum Bacillota; class Clostridia; order Oscillospirales; family CAG-272; genus SVQP01. The sequence goes on along the minus strand of JAZOVZ010000106.1, from coordinate 67,608 downwards.
TGTTTTTGTTTGCTTTTTTATGGTTTCTATTTTCTTTGCATCACCAATATCATTATAGTGGGGAATTGCAATGATCTGTGTAAATGCATCTTTTTTGTTTGGAATTTTATCTATATCAACTGCATAAAAATTAGTTTCTTTTGAATTGTGCAACACCAAAAATTGAGCGCGCACTTTTGCGGCATATTCCGCCCCCTGATAGAAATCCTCCAAACGAATTCTAACATTTTCTGCTTTACACTCAACAACGATAAAGGCATTGTGATTATTCACTTTCTTTTCTTCTGTTTCAAAAATCACAATATCGGCTCTTGTTGAGCGGACACCTCGAGTTTCCATATCAGGTCTGTATTCTTCAGCCATTAAGCTAAGAGGATAGCCAAAATCGTTGACAAGTTTGCACACTAAGTTTTGACGAACTTCCTCCTCAGGAGTACATACAAAATAATCGTCTCTAATAAAAGAATATATTTTTCCTTGGTTGTTTTTCTTTATTTCCAAAGTGCTCATAATAGCCTCCATTTGATTTTTTATTGTTTGTTGAGTCTCTTTTAGTTTAATTCCCATTCTTCTCCCTATAATCTCTTTCAGACCGTCGAATTGCTGTTCGTGGGGAGAAGATGAAGGATTAGTTGTTCTCTAATACTTCTAAATACTGATCCAATCGCTTATTTAGATACTCCGCGAACAGCTTTACCATGTCCTCGCGGTGGTCGAAGGCGTCGTAATAACGCATTCTGTCGGTGAATTTGATATCGATGGGGGGATAGCCGGCCTTCATCAGTTCAAGGTTGACGATCAGGCGGCCGGTTCTGCCGTTGCCATCGATGAAAGGATGGATGGACTCAAACGCGATATGCAGATCGGCAAGCTTTTCCACGATGCACCGCTCGTCTGTGGCGTACTGCTGCATCAGATCAAACATCTTTGCTTCGATCAAGTACGGTTGCACAGGGTCTTGCTTTGCGCCCATGATGCGAACCGGCACTTTACGGTACACGCCGCGGTCAAGCGGTTTGTCGGCAAGCACGAGCGCATGAATCTGTTTGATCACGGTCTCCGACAGGGGAGTACGTTCCTTGACCAGGTCGCAGATGTAGTAGAATGCGTCCTTGTGGCCAACTGCTTCCATATGATCCTTCAAAGGCTTCTGATCGATGGTCAGGCCTTTGAGAACCATATCTGTTTCGCGCAAGGTCAGCGTGTTGCCCTCGATGGCGTTGGAATTGTAGGTATATTCAATCATGAAGTCCTCGTTCAGACGCGCCACTTCACCCTCGGTGAGCGGTCTGCGACCGTCGAGTTCGATTTTCTTTCTTTCGATCTGGGCGAGAAGGGTTTCCTTTCCGCGAATGCGTCCATCGGCAGGCTTGGGAGCGTTATCGGGAACAAACCAGAGTTTGCCCTCGCGCCATGCGCCGTCAATTTGCCCGTTAACGCAGAGAGTACGGACACGTCTGTCGGAGATGCCCCATTTCTCGGCGGCTTGTTTTGTAGTCATAGCCATTATTCATACCTCGTTACGTTGAGATTTCGAATTTTATAATATATCAGTATAAGTATACCACATTTTCGGCATAATGTCAACGTTTTGCGGAATAGTAATTGTAAACTTTCGGAATAATCGATATTCGCTTTATTCAGTGAACAGAGCGAATATTCAGCGAATAAAGTGAATTTTGCAAAGGGGTATAATGGGGGTATAATGGCACGGCGGTTATCTTTGATTACAGCGGTGCAAACATTTAACCGTGAGGTGACTTGAAGAATTTACATTTTTATGGTATAATGGAGCAAATCTCGGAAGGAGGGAAAGTTATGAGAGAAACGATTCTTGAAAAGCTTGATGAGATCGAGAAACGAGAAAACATAAAAATTCTGCACTGCATCGAATCGGGAAGCCGGGCGTGGGGCTTTGCCTCGCCTGACAGCGACTACGACGTGCGTTTCATATACGTTCGCCCCAAGGAGTTCTATTTGCGCCTCGACAAGACTCGCGACGTTATCGAATGGCAGTTGGATGATACGCTGGATATCAACGGATGGGATGTTCAGAAAGCACTGACTTTGCTTCACAAATCAAATCCGACACTGTTCGAGTGGAATTCCTCTCCCATCGTATATAAGACGACTGAGGATTGGCAGAAGATATCCGCTATTATTAACCGCTACTTTGTAGCGAAGTCGGGGCTTTACCACTATCTCAGCACAGCCAAGAGCAACTATCGCGAATATCTGAAGGGTGAAACGGTAAGGCTGAAAAAGTATTTTTATGTGCTTCGTCCGCTGCTTGCGTGCAAATGGATCCTTGCAGAAGGCACACCACCACCGATGCTGTTCCGCACGCTTATGGATAAGTATCTTGACGATGATCTGAAGCCCGACGTTGAGAAGCTGCTTGATATGAAAATGAATATGCCCGAGATCGGCGAGGGCAAGCGATTCGACCGTGTCAACGATTATTTGGATCGCAACATTGAGGAGATCGAAGGTATCATCGCAGGATTATCGGCTGAGGATTCTCACGACTGGAACGAGCTGAACGAGGTTTTTCTGTCTTTACTTTGATATTGTGTTTGGCTTTCGGAGCACAACCGCCCCGAAAGCATCCACACAAACGGGGGTGCATTTCTAAAAGAATTTCTAAAAAATTTTTAGAAATATTTTTAGAAATCGGTATCCCTTATGGCGTAAGGGATTTTTCGAGGTTCGAACAAAAAAGAGCCGAAAACCCTTGTAAACACTGGGGTTTCAGCGTCTTTTATCGTCTGATATCTTCCTCTAAAATTCTCTAATTTCCGAGTGGTTAATGTGCCTTGAAAACCGTTTGGGGCTTCCCCACGGGGGTTCGAATCCCTCTGCCTCCGCCATAAAAACAAAAGGAGATCCTTTTTAGGGATCTCCTTTTGTTTTTATCGTGATAGTGTATCGATTCGAACCCCGCATGAGCGGCGCAATCCGCGACATGTTGGTTTGCGCAGGGTAGGCAAACGGTTCTCAACGCCCATTAGCGCAAACAAGGGTTCAGAATCCCTCTGCCTCCGCCATAAAAACAAAAGGAGATCCTTTTTAGGGATCTCCTTTTGTTTTTATCGTGATAGTGTATCGATTCGAACCCCGCATGAGCGGCGCAAGCCGCGACATGTTGGTTTGCGCAGGGTAGGTAAACGGTTCTCAACGCCCATTGCGCAAACAAGGGTTCAGAATCCCTCTGCCTCCGCCATACAAAAGGAAAACCACCGCAGCGCGGTGGGTTTCCTTTTGTATCGTGGTGGGAGAGCCCCGATGAGAACCTCGCATGAGCGGCGCAAGCCGCGACATGTTGGTTTGCGCAGGACGAGTAAGCAGTTATAAAAGCTGTTAGCGCAAACATGGGTTCAGAATCCCTCTGCCCGAAGATCGGAGAGCGACCCGCGAAGTGGGGCATTCTCCAGGCGCAGGGCGTGGGTATTCTCGCCGCAGGTGAGTACCCCTCGAAACAGGAGATCCCATTTGGGATCTCCTGCTTGCTTTACAAAGGATTATAATTGTGCTATCTGATCATAAATTCTTTGCAAATAAATACCGTGCGTTGTTATTTTATCGTGATTATTTACAATGTCATCAACGATTGCGTCGTCGATGATTTCTAACACTAAATCAAGATCATTGTCTTGTAAGACCTGCAAAACGTCAATGCCGTTGTTTTGCAAATATTCGAGATGTTCTTTGTTGATTGGAATTTTCATGAGCGCACCCCTCGGTCACTCCGCCGCCTTGAAGTTATAGAGGGGCTTGATTCTGCAGACGATCTCGGCGGTGGGCTCGATGTTCTCCACGATCTCGTCCATGCTCTTATACGCCATGGGCGACTCGTCCAAGGTGTCGGGGACGACGCAGGTGGAGTAGATGCCTGCCATCTCGCGCTCATATTCTGCCATAGTCAGCTGCTCAAAGGCGGTGGTGCGTGAGAGCAAACGACCTGCGCCGTGAGGAGCGGAGAAGTTCCAATCCTCGTTGCCCTTGCCAATGCAGATCAAGCTGCCGTCACGCATATTGATGGGAATGAGCAGTTTTTCGCCCGCTTTTGCCGACACCGCGCCCTTGCGCAGGATCATTTCGTGCACATCCACGTAGTTGTGAATGGTTTGAAAGGATTCGATTGCCGTCCAGCCCATGCGGTCCAGAATGATCTCTGCCATCTTGGCGCGGTTGCGCTCAGCAAACTGCTGGCAGATATCCACGTCGTGCAGATAATCGTCCATAAAGCTGCCGTAGAGGTAGCAAAGATCTTCGGGCAGGGTAGGCATCCTCGCATGGAACGCCTTTTCAAGTGCCTTGAGTGTGCTTTGGATCTCGGTGCGTCTGCCCGCCTCCTTATAGGTGCGAATGATCTCGTCGCGCTGCTTGAAATATTCCTCCTTGCCCAAGTTAAGCTCATAAGCGAGGTGCTGATAGTGATGTGCAACCTGCGTGCCAAGGTTGCGGCTGCCCGAGTGGATGACTAAGTATTTGCCGCCCGCGTCGTCCACGTCAATCTCGATAAAGTGATTGCCACCGCCCAAAGTTCCAATGCTGCGCTCCAGTCTTTTGGAGTCCTTTAAGCTTCTGTAGCAGCGCAGGGCGGTCAGGTCAAATCGCTCCTGTCTGCCCTCCCATACCTTCATGCCGCAGGGAATCGCGTGCGCTGCCTCATCCATTCTTTCAAAATCGATATCAATATTGCCAAGATATACCGTATACATGCCACAACCGATGTCCACACCCACCATGGCGGGTACGATCTTGTCGGTGACGGTCATGGTCGTGCCGATGGTGCAGCCCTTGCCGGCGTGCACGTCAGGCATAATGCGGATCTTGGCGGATGCAAACGCTTCGGCGTCGCAAACCTGCTTGATCTGCTCGCGCGCACCCTCGTCAATGGTGGTGGCAAAGCACTTGGCGGTGTTATATGCTCCGATAATCTCTAACATTGTATGGAACTCCTTTCATGGTTATAGCAAATAGGGAAGATACGTATCAAAATCCAACTGGATGATGGGTGTGGGCATCTGCTTGTGCGCCAGATCCACCGTGGGAACGGCAATGATATCAAAGCGGAACGTGGGATCGGGGCGGTAGCCATCCTCCCGGCTGTAGGAAAGGCGATTTTCGGTTTGTTCAAATTTCGGCCACTGTACCACCTTTCCGCATACGTGATACCAGCCGTTATACAAGATCGTGCCGTCCGGTTCACGTTCTCCCGTAACGCTATAGGCTTCTATCGGCTTTTGGGGATCGATGCCGAGCGATTGCAAGAATTCGGTCACGGTGGCAGGCACGGTTAAAATTGCTTTATCAAAGTTTTGGCAGCCCTCGCAGGAGCATCCTTGGCTCGTGGTGGGCACGTCGGTGCGCTCATAAAAGGCGCGCGTGCGCTCGACGTCAACGTCAAGTATGAAGTTGGTAAGATGAAAAATCATGATGTGCTCCTTTCGTGACCAAGGGGAAGTGATTACTGCTTTTTACAGTAGAAATAAGGTCCGCACCAGTTATTTTCATGTGTTTTGATATACGTCCATGAAAAGTCTTTAGCTACGACGAATATTTCCACGCGTTCGTCCAGCGCACGTGCATCGGATTGGTGTAAGGCTAAGGAAAATGTTTCGGGGCGTTTGCTGCCAAAGGGTTCGATAAATAAAGCAGATTCTCTTGCATAACAGGGAAGAGTATCATAGGCCTGGCGAGCGGCATCACCGGTCAGATACCTGTCCTTAGGCATCAAATCCCAGGAAAAGATATGCCAGATGTAACCGCCACGACCGCTCACGTATTCTTCCAACTGCTTTTTGGGAATGTCTTTGGCAAAGATGGAGAGCCACTTTTGTTCAAATTCTTTGAGTGTCATTGTGTAAACTTCCTCCTCCTTGAATATGATGGTCTTTTGCCCGGTTTTGCTGAAGCCGAAGCATTCGCGGTACAGCTTTTTACCGATGTATTCGCTGTATTGATAGCAATCCCACCTGTAATATTCGTTCCAGTAACTGATCATGCGGCTGTGCCCGAGCTTGATATAATCAAAGTTGAGTGCGCAGATGCGCTTATATGCGGTGCAGTTGCGCCCTGAAAGCGATGCATATACGATCTTTAAGATCTCTATGACGTATTCGTCGCAGATCTTGATGATATAGGGAAGTGCCCATTCGGGCAGGTCGGTGGCAAGCAGGGCTTGGATGTGTCGCTGGCGCACGTAGCCGTTGTGGCTTCTGGAACCGATGCAATGCCAGATGATCTGCTGCTGCTCGGTCAACTTGCATCCGAGGCGCAGCTCGTCGCGTATGTAAATGCGATAGGGAAGCGTGATGCACTCGCCCGAGGGCAGTTGCCAATCGGTGATGTGATCAAAGAAAAAGGTGAGTTCATTTCGCGGGACTTCTGCGGTTGAGATGAGAGAGAAGAACACAATCCGCACGTCTTCGGCGCATTCGGCAGGGAACGCCTTTTGCAGCTGTGCAAGCGCGGCTTTTCTTTTGCGCCCAAGGATAAACTTATTTTGCTTTTTAGGGAAGAGCCACATCATCATCCCTCCTTTCAAGCATATTTTACCATTCCGCGCACCGTTTTTCACGGAAAAAAAGCTGCGAAAACAACAAAAAGCCCTCGGATGAGGGCTTTTTGTTACTTTAATTTACAATCCAACTGTTTTTTCAGCTTTTCGATCATGAGTGCGCGAAAAGCTTCGGGCTCTGTGACCTCGATCATGGGACCGAACGAGAGCATACGGATGACCATTTCGGGCTGATCGTTCAAGGGGTATCTGATCCTTACCTGATAGTGCTTTTTGTCAAGCTTTTCGGTTTGCTTTTCAAAGTGCGCAAAGTTGAGCAAAAATCGCTCGGGGGCGTTGCGCTCGTTTCGGATCTTGACCGTCACGGTATCATACAGCTCCTCTCGTTCCTGCCCCTTGACTTGTTGCGTGCCTTGATAATGCGCACAGTTCTGTATTTTTGCAAGATTGACGGTGGATACCGCACGCCAGCCTGCTGTGATCACACGGAATTTGTCGTCCTTTTCGGAGTATTCCAAACGCACGGGGCGGCATCTGACGTACATGGTGTTGCCCTTGCGGTTGACCATGTTGAATTTGATTTGCGAGCCGTTTTGAATCGCGCTCAGAATGACGCGGAATTGGCGGATGTACTCGGGATCGGTGTAAGGGTCACCGTCGCCGTATTTATCATATACGTGATAATCCGCAGGGGTGAAAAGCGGCTCTACGTTCCCAAGATCGGGAAAATCCACACCGAACAGCTGCACGCGAGGATCAAGAGAAATTGCCTTGAGCCACTGCTTTTGCAGCATGGTCAGGGGAAGAGTGGGCTTGTGTCGGATGGGTGTGGTCATATCGGCGTGCACAAGCTGCCATTTCTCTGTTTTGAGCGCGGGCAGAATGGTCAGCACACTCTCACCGAACGCATGCCCCACGACGATGTCCTGCAGTGCCTTTTCGTTTTGCTCACCGTCTAAGATTGCCGACAGTATGGCGGCAACCGTGCGGTAATAGGCTGAATAAAGCTCGGAAAAGATCATTCGTCCGCCTCCTTTTCGATGCCGTAGAGCATGTACATCTCCTCCAAATCCCGCTTGAAGCGGTTTTCCACGGTGCGGTTGGAGAAGTTCATTTGCGCAATGCGGCAGATAAAGGTTCTGATCCACGGGCACAGCTCGCCCGAGTCGTATACTTCAGCAGAGAAGCGGTAGGTGTGCTCGTCGATTTGCTCCACCTTGCCAACGCGCTTTTCTCGCTCCAAGCGTCTTACGATATGCTGTTCGTCCTTGCCGATTTTCACGGTGAATTCCACGTGCTCCAGCTGCTCCTTACCCCATTTGTTGCGGCTTGTGATCACGCCCCACATCTTTGTCTGCATGCGGTCAAGCTCGGCACGCAGCTCGTCAAAGCGGGGCGTGGGGTCTTCGAGCTTGATGCCGGACAGATAGTCGATACGGTAGGAATGGAAGATATTATAGGCGGGCAGGTAGGCAAGCAGATGCTGTCTGCCTGTCTGCACGCTGATGAAAATGCGCAGGGGCACGACACGCAAGCGGCGCGGCATATCGGCGTTTCTTCGCAGATTAGAGAGCGTGACTGCACGCTTTTCGCGCATGGCTGTAAAGAGTGAGGCGAGCACGCCGCTGTCGATGGCACCTGTGATGTAATGGTGCTTGAACGTGAATGTCTCGGTGTCAGAGTCCTCTTTGTCAAGTATAAACGAGCCGATCACGCCGCAGGGTGCTACCTCGGAAAAGTAGTGCAGGACGTCGTCAAGATCGGCAACTTCGGTGCTTTCGGTTCTGTGATAATATACCTTGCGACCCTGCTTTTCCGTTTCGATGATGCCCGCCTCGCAGTATTCCTTGAGCTTTTTGCGCAGCGTAGATTCATCGTACATCTGGGGGCTTTCAAAGCCGGAGAGATATTTCTCGTCGATCTCTGCAAGCAATTCGGATATCGTTCGCTTGACGGATGGCTCGTACAGAATATCAAAGATGATGAAATGCAACGTAATATCGCCATCGGTAAAGCTTTTCGCTTTCCACGCATTGTACAGCGGGTTGTGTCTGATGGTGCGGCTGTCGATGGAAATGAACACGTTTTTGCCCTCGGGCGTGCGAACAAAGCTCATGTGCTCGCCCAGCCAGCTTTCCATGCGACGGCGCTCGTCGTCATAGGAGCGTGCACTTTTGGATTGATAATCGTCGCGGCGCTTGAAGCCGTATACGTAAAAATCACGCATATAGGCGCGGATCTTTTCAAAATTCTTGATCAGCTCGCTGTACGATGACATGTTGTGCCCTCTCCTTTCGTATTTGTTAAATCATCAAAGTCTCTGCCTCTGTTAATACGCCGTCCTTATACAGCACGGTTTTTGCCTCGTAAGGCGTGTAGGTAAGGGGCAGGGATGCGCCGCACAGGCAGAGGGTGCCGCTTTGTGCGTCGGGGGTGTTATTGAACAGGCGCAGAATATAGGTGCCGTCGGTGTCGTCCTTACGCTTGAGCGTGACAAGGCTGACGGCGTCGTTGCCAAGATCGATCGAAAAAGGCTTGGTTGCGGGGTGCGCGCTGCCCGTGGGGAACACGTTTAGCACGTAGGGCTTATGGTTAAATGCCTGCGCTGCGTTCTCCAGCTCCTCGCGCGCAAATACGCCGAGGCGGAAGGAGTAGGCGCTCTCGCCCTGGTCGATCTTCTTGGTAAAGCGGTCGGTGGGGATGATGGGTCTTGCCATGATGGGGTGTGCGCAATAGGTCACGCCGCGTGCAAGAGAGAGGTAGAGTGCACCGTTTTCAAAATGGCTGCCGTATGTGCAGTTATTGAGGAGTGCGGTGCAGGTCTTGCCGTCATCCAGCGCGATAAAGCGTTGCGACACGTTCTCGCGTGCGTCCATGTAAAGCTCTTCCGTGCCGAATACGGCTTGGCCAATCAGCTTACCTTCACCGGAGAAGGGCACCTTGAGCTTGATAAAGCGGTTGATATCGCCAAGGAACAGGGTTACGTCCACGTCCACAAGGTCGTTGTTCTTGTAGATTTTATAAAGCACGCGGGCACGGGTGTGCTCGTGGGCAAACAGCGCCTCAACGCCAAGGTAAACGTCACCGTCCTCGATGACCGAAATGGGGGAAAGCCCCTCAAAGGGACCGTCGGGGTGTTCGCAAAGGGTAAATTGCTGCTCGTTGGTGCCAAGGCGGGAGATCTGGAAATCCTGCATACCCCAAGGGTCGGGATTGTCGTCAAAGGCACACAGCGAAAATGCGTCGTGCACGTATTCCTTGCCGTCCAAGGTAAACGAGGAGAGCAGACCTGTCTTTCCGTCAATGACTACGCGCTTATGTCCGTTGTCAAATACCGTGTCGGCACATTTCGCACCCGGCTTTTCGGGGAAAATGCGTGCGTATGCACCGTAGCGGCGCATGCTCATGGGCGGCACCTCTGCAAAGAAGGTCACGCGCTTGCGCCAGTCAAGGGCAAGATTGCTTTCTTCCTTGATGCATTGCGAGGGGATTTCGTTGCCGTCCTCATCCTTGACGATAATATGCGTATAGCTGTCGGTCCAGTTCTGGTCGGCAAGCATGAGCTCAAATTCCACGTTGCCTGCAAAGGGCGTGGCGTTGGGGTTATATACCAATACGGGATATTCTCCCTCGGCTGCCACCTTTTGATCCAGTGACATGGCAAAGAAGGCACGGGTCTTGAGACGCTCCGCCTCCAAAAGGCCGTGGTCGAGCAGCTTGAGTCCGTTATCCTCGCCAGATTGGATGCAAGAGCCGGGGAGCACGTCGTGGAACTCTGCGCCCAGCAGATCCTCGGTGATCTCATGCAATTTTTCCTCGGGGTACTCGGAAAGCGCACCCGAAATGCAAGCCGCAGACAGCATCTTTTCTGCCGTATAAAGCTCGTTTTCCAGCTGTACGTGCTTGCGCTTGATCTTGCCCATGGAGGTATAGCAGCCCGGCATGGAGATGCGCAGGGAACGCTCTACCGTTTCGGTGGGATGGATGCTTGCAAAGAACTGCTCGGGGGTGGAGTGAATGAGATACAGGCTGTCGCCTTCCTGCATGTATGCCCGGATATCGGCAAGATCCTTGCGCGAAGGACCGCCGCCGTGATTGCCCACGCCCCAAAGCACGCATACCGTGTCCTCGGGCTGCGCATTTGCTTTATTGATGATTGCACCCAGCGAGCTGCCCATAGGGGTGTTGTAGCCGCCGTCGTGCGCGTGCATGACCTTGACGGTCGAGCCGTCAAAGCCTTTCCAGACAAATTGTCTGGACGGCAGATTGACAACGTGCGCTGCGGGGCGGCAGCAGATATAGCTGTCCTGTCCGCACTTGGCAATGATCTGCACCAAGCCCATACTATGCCCGAACGAGTCAAAGTTGATGGCGGTGGTGGGGAAGATGCCGAATTTGTCAAGGAAGTATCGCTTGCCCTCAAGGATCTGGCGCGTCAAACTCTCGCCCGAGGGCATGTTGCAATCGGGCTGCAGATACCAGCCGCCCATAATGTGCCATTTGCCTGCCTTGACCAATTCCTTGATCTCCTCAAACAGTCCGGGATCATATTCCTCTACGTATTTATAAATGGCTGCCTCATTGTGGCAGAACACGTAATCAAATTCGCGCGCTAAGTTAACGGCTGAACGGAAGGTGGACAGTACCGCGCCCGCGCCCTCCTGCCAATCCCATTGCCAGATGGGGTCAATGTGCGCGTTGCAGATCAGATGTACTTGCTTCATGTACGTACTCCCTTCGGATAGTCTTTTCTTAATTATACAGCATAGGCGCATAATTTTCAAGTTCTTTCCTCAAAAACAGCTGTTATTTATAAACATACTTCCAAAATATAATTGCCGCAGGTGCCGGCGACCAATGGTCATTCGCACCTACGGCAACTATATTCTCACTCGCCGCAGGCGAATTTCACATTCGCGCAGCGAATATTTCACATTTGCATTCATGCAAATATTTCACTCGCTCCAAGGGAGCGAATTTCACTGCAGATGCGGACGCAGCGATAGCTGCATTTGCATCTGCTACATCATGCCGCCGGTCTTTTCCAAGGCGGCGCGTGCCTGCGCCATGACCAGCTTGTAGTAAATGCCCTGTGCCTCCAGAAGCTCCTGGTGCGTGCCGCATTCGGCAACCTCACCGTGATCCAGCACCAGAATGCGGTCGGCATTACGCAGCGTGGAAAGACGGTGCGCAATGGCAAATACCGTGCGGTTTTCGGTCATGCCGTCAATGGCGTCCTGAATCAGCTTTTCGGTTTCGGTGTCAAGTGCTGCTGTCGCCTCGTCCAAAATCAAAATTTTGGGATTGTGGATCAGCGCACGTGCAATCGCCACGCGCTGTCTCTCACCGCCCGAAAGGGAATAGCCCTTTTCGCCAACCACGGTGTTATAGCCCTGCGGCAGCGACATGATAAAATCGTGCGCGTTGGCAGCGCGAGCTGCTGCAATGACCTCGGCATTGGTGGCGTGGGGCTTTGCGTAACGGATGTTATCGCGTACCGTGCCGGAAAACAGATGCGTTTCCTGCAGTACCACACCGATCTGCGAGCGCAGCGCGGTCTGGCTGATATCCTTGGCGTTGACGCCGTCAAATACAATACAGCCCTCGGCAGGGTCGTACAGACGCATGACCAGATTGATCAGCGTGGACTTACCGCTGCCCGAGTGACCGACGATGCCGATCATTTCGCCCGGCTCGACGTCAACGGAGACGTTCTTGAGCACGGGAACGGCACTCTCATAGCCAAAAGTCACGTTCTTGATGCTGACCGCACCCTGCAGCGTGACGTCACGGGGTTCTTCAATATCTGCAATCTCGGGCTGCTCCTCCATGATCTCCATGATCTTGCCAAACGAGGTCATGAATTCGGAGATATTACGGGGAATGGTGGTGATCTGCATCAGAGGTGCATAAATGATGTTGGTATACGTATTAAAGCGGTTGAGCGTACCTACCTCGAGCGCACCGTGGAACAAAAGCAGGTTGCCGTGCCACAGAATAAAGTAGCTGCCCAGACGCATGACAAAGCCCAGAACGGGGAAGACCACGTCAAAGAGCTTTGCGTTGGAGTAGTTTTGCTTTGCCTGCTTTTCGGTGCAATCGGCAAAGGTGTCAATGGCACTTTGCTCGCGTCCGTAGGTCTTGACCACGCGAATACCGCTGAGCACGTCCTGCAGGGTCAGGTTGGTGCGTCTGCCCAGCATCCATGCGCGGCGGTTGCGCAGCTTCATGACGCGGCGGAATCTCCACAGCGCAATGACCACAATGGGCAGGGGCAGGAAGATGTAGAGTGCCAAGAGCGGCACGCCCAGCTTAAAGCTCATGAACAAAATCAGGAACAGACCGACCACAAACGATACCAGCTGTGCAAAGTAAGTGGGCAGCAGGTGCACCACGAAGTTTTGCACCACGTTGACGTCGTTGTTGATACGTCCCATGAGGTCACCCGTGGACTTTTTCTGTACCGACGCCATGGTGAGCGTTTGAATCTTTTCAAAGAGCTTGGTGCGCAGCATGCGCGTAAAGCGTGCACCTGTCACCGCGGAGATGCGGCTTTGCACGATGCCCAGTACGCGGTGCAAAATATCAATGGATACGATCGCGCCCGAGACGAGAAGGAACATCCAAAGCCAATCCTGCCAAGTGTCAAACGACAGCGGATTTTCCGCAAGAATGTAGTCGTTGATCAGAATTTCCTGGAAATAGGGGGCAATAAAGGTCAGGCAAAGTGCCACGGCTGCAGTAAAGAGCGGTGCCATGATCCAAAGGCGCATGCCCTTGGTCAGATCCCAAAGCGTTTTGTAGATCTTTCCCTTGTCGCGGCAATAGGGGCAGATGTGCGTGTTGCGGATAAAGGGTCTGCCGCACTTGGGGCAGTAACGCTCGGGCTCGTCGCTGGTGGGCAGGTTGTCTGTGCGCCCTTGGGCAACCATGTCGCAGCCGTGCGCCAATACGGTATAGCGCACAAGGCTCTTGCCCGTGGCAAAGCGGCAGAGCAGAATGGCGCTTTGGTCGTAAAACGCGTAAAAGCCCGCGCAGCCGTACATGGTCTCTACCGAAAATTCGCTCATGCGGCTCATTTCCCATTTGCCGCCAAGCTTGCCGTTATAAAGCTTGTAAAGGTAGGTGGGGGTCAGCACCATGTAGCCGTCTACCGTACCCGTGTCATCGTATTCAAAGGGAATACAGTATAAAATTTTCTCGTCTTTGCCGCCCGCCGCTTCAAATGCCGCGCGGTTGGCTTGGTCGAGCTCGTAAATCAGTTTCATGCAAAACCCTCCGTCAGAGATAGATCTCGATCTTCTTTAAGCTGGCTTTATCCAGCGCCTCGGGATTTTGCACGCAGAAGCAGTTGCCGTCGATGTCGTACATGAAAATTCTGCCGTCCTCCAAGGTGCGGAAGCTGCCCGAGGGATTGGACATGATGAATTCCGAGCGTCCTGCGGTAGTGGTCACGTCAAAATACAGATATCCGTATTTTTCGTGCAGGGAATGGATCTTCCTAATCTCGGGGGTAAAGTAGCGGCGGTCAAGCTCCTCTAAAATGAGGGTCTGCGCCTGCTCGTCAAATGCGGCAAGACGCTCGATCATGCCGATCTCCTCGCCCTTGCCCTTTTTCTTGGTGTCGGGCTCTCGAATGCAGATATAGCAATCGGGATCTGTAATGGGGAAGGCGCGCACGGGAATCACACGTTCAAATTCCTCGGTCGTGCCGTCGTCCTTGGTCAGGGTCATGGATAAAAGTCCGCCTTGGGAGCGCATGAATACTGCGTTTTGCGGGGTCAGCGCAACCGAAGCGCGCTTTTCAAACAAGGGACGCTCACCTCCTGCGCCGTGAGGTCCGCCGTGACCGAAGCGTCCACCGTGGGGGCCGCCGTGATGCATGTACTTATATTTGTTTTGCATAGTCATCCCTCCTTATTTGCCTTCCATAACCTTGGTCAGCTGTTCGTTCTGCAGCGTCCACAGCTTATAGTAAACGCCCTCTTTTTCCATCAGCTCTTGCTGCGTGCCCATTTCCACCAGCTCGCCGTTTTCCATTGCCATGATGTAGTTGCAATTTTTGAGCGTGGAGAGGCGGTGCGCAATGCTGATGCTGGTCTTGCCCTCGATCAGCTTATCGATCGCGGTGCTGATCTGGTGCTCGGTCTCGGTATCCATAGCGGCGGTCGCCTCGTCAAGGATCAGGATCGCGGGGTCAAGCAGCAGCGCACGCGCAATGGATACGCGCTGACGCCCACCGCCCGAAAGCGAGCGCGAGCCGATACCGACCATGGTTTCGTAGCCCTCGGGGAGTGCCATAATGAAATCGTGCGCATTGGCAGCGCGGGCTGCGTCAATGACCTCTTGCATGGTAGCGTCGGGCTTGCCGTAGCGAATGTTATCGGCAATCGTGCCGCGGAAAATGAAGATCTCCTGGGAAACGATGGCAATGCCGCCGCGCAGCGAGGATTGCTTGATCTGCTTGATGTCCACACCGTCAATGGTCACGCTGCCGCTGACCACGTCGTACATGCGCGTGATCAGGTTGGCAATGGTGGATTTGCCGCTGCCCGTATGACCCACAAGACCGATGCGGTCGCCTTGTTGAATGGTAAAGGTGACGTCCTTCAAGATGGGACGGTTGGGGTTGTAATGGAAACCAACGTTCTTGAATTCGATATTGCCCTTGATCTCGGGCATCTCGACAGCGTCGGGCGCGTCGGTGATATCGGGGATCATGTCCTGCACCTCAAACATACGCTGTGCGCTGTTGAGCGTGTCGGTGAGCATGTTGGTAAACTGCGAGAAGAAATTCAAAGGGGCAAATACCATGCCCATGTAGCTGACGAACATGGAAAGATCACCGTAAGACATCTGCTTGCCGATGACCTGCAAGCCGCCCACACCCCAGACCATGTTGCCGAACACACCGATGATCAGCGAAATGACGGGGAAGATGGAGAGTGCGATGAGGTTGGAGCGCAGATTTGCCTGCATGAGCCTTGTGGAGTAGCCGTAGAATTGCTTGGTCTCCACCTCCTCCTTTGCAAACGCCTTGACCACGCGGATACCGGAAAGCGAATCGTTGAGCACACCGGTCAGCGAGGAGGAGGCGCGCCATGCGCGGGAGAAGGAACGCCACAGATGCGGCAGGCGGTATTTGAAGATCAGCACGATGATCGGAACGGGCACAAGGATCATGAGCGTCAGCCAGGGGTTGAGGATCATGAGCACAATAGTCAACCCGATAAACTGCATGGCGTGCACGATCAGGTAGGGCACGCCGTTGATAAAGAAGTTGCGCACCTTTTCGGCATCGTAATTGACGCGGTTGATCAGCTTACCCGTGGGCTGGGAGTTGAAATAGGAAAGCGAGAGGCGGTTCATGGCGCGGAAGATGTCGTTCTTCATGCGCTTGGTCACCTCGGTGGACATATAGGCGTTGCAGCGGCTCTGCACGATGGAAATAAACAGCGAGAGCAGCGCAAGGGCGATGATCACACCGACCAATATGTACACGAATTTTTCGTTACGCAAGTCACCGTCGGGAGAAATGACGCGGTCGTAGAGCACCTTGCCCGAAATGTAGGGCGAGATCAGCGAGATGGCGGTTGAGCCGAGCAGGCAGAAGGAGATGACCACCAACTGCAGCTTGAAGGGGGAGAAGTAACCCAGCAGACGGCGCAGCGTGCCTTTTTTGTTGGTGCAGTTTTTGCAGATGCGGCGCAGCGGGTCGTCAAAGAGCTTGCCGCACTTGGGGCACTTGGCAAAAAACTGCTCAAAGATGGGGTCTTCCTCTCCAATCTCGTCGCCGCGCGCCAGGCGTTCCCATATATTGATAAAGGCGAGCAGCTTGCGCTTGCAGGAGTTGGTGCAAAAGCCTACGATCACGGCTTGTCCGCGTGCGTCGTAAGCCTTTTTCAGCTCACCGAATTGCTCGTCGGTCATGTCCTCGGTCTTCTCGGGGGCGACGTCGTCCTCTGCGTGCCACGTGGCAGTCAGACGGTTGGTGGTGGTAAAGTTATCAATGCTCGCATCGGTCAGTGCACAAAGAGAAAAGGACTCCACTTTTTCCGCAACACGATAAAGCTTGCCATCCCGTTTGCTGATGGCAAGATATACCTGTCCGAAGTTTGCGTCGAGTCCAAGGTCCATATAAAAAGCAACGTCCAAAGCGTCGGTATCAACGCCCGCATCGGACAGTGCCTGTAATGCATGATCGGAGAGCTTATCAAGCGGTAACATATGCTCCCTCCTTTCAAAAGGGAAAGATTGATCTATCGTATCATATATCAAATTGCTTTACAAGTTCATTCAACCAATGATACCACAAAATGCTCCAAAAAACAATACTTTTGGCAAAATCTGTTTAGTTCTTTGCATCAAAAAATATTTCTTGATATGAAACATTATATGCAATTCGACAAAATCGCAATTCCTTGGCATCTCGTGTTGAAAAGAAGTGGAAAATGTGCTATAATATATCTCATATTTTTCGGGGAGGGGAGCTTTATGGTCGGAAACACGCCCTTGATCGCGCTTGATTGCATGAAGGCTGTGCGGGATTGGCAGGCTGACGTGCTTGCCAAATGCGAGTGGTGCAATCCAGCCGGCTCTGCTAAGGACAGAGCGGTGCAGTATATGCTGGACGATGCGTTTGCCCGGGGCAGGCTGCAGGCGGGCGGCACGGTCATCGAGCCTACCTCGGGAAACACGGGCATTGCATTGGCAGCGCAGGCATCCGCGCGGGGCTTGCACGCCGTGATCGTCATGCCCGACAATATGTCCGCCGAGAGAATCGCACTCATGCGCGCAAGAGGGGCAAAGGTCGTGCTGACCCCCGCTGCCGAGGGCATGAGCGGTGCGATCGCAAGGGCTGAGCACATCGCGGCAAACACGCCCGGTGCTATGATATTGGGGCAATTTGATAACCCCGCAAACGCGCACGCGCATTACGCGACCACGGGTCCCGAGCTCTTGGCGCAAACGAACGGTGCGCTTGATTGCCTGATCGCTTGCGTGGGTACGGGCGGAACGATCAGCGGTACGGCACGGTATCTCAAGGAAAAGCTGCCGCACGTGCACGTGATCGCGGTCGAGCCTGCGGAATCGCCCTTGCTTTCCAAAGGATATAGCGGTGCGCACGGCATTCAGGGTATCGGTGCGAATTTTGTGCCGCGTGTGCTGGAGAGAGGCGTGATCGACGAGGTCGTCACCGTGAGCACCGAGCAGGCAAGGGAATTTTGCCGCACGCTCGGAAAGACCGAGGGGCTGCTCGCGGGCATTTCCTCGGGCGCTGCAATTGCCGCAGCAGACGAGGTTGCAAGCCGCGCCCAAATGCGCGGCAAGAAAATCGCCGTCATCCTGCCTGACGGCGGGGAACGATATTTGTCAACGGGGCTTTATGACTGAAGTTAAGTTGAAAGGATAAAGAGTATGAAAAGAATTGTTACCGTGCAGGATATTTCCTGCGTAGGCAAGTGCTCACTGACCGTGGCACTGCCCATCATTTCCGCTATGGGTGTGGAAGCAGCCATCCTGCCCACCGCTGTGCTGAGCACGCACACTGCCTTCAAAAAGGGCTTTACCGTACATGATCTGTCGGGCGAGATCACGCCCATTACCGCGCATTGGAAGGCAGAGGGCATTGATTTTGACGCCATTTATACAGGCTACCTTGCGTCCTTTGATCAGATCGACCTGGTCAAGAAGATGGCAGCCGATTTTGAGGGTGCGCTGTTGTTCGTTGACCCCGCCATGGGCGATAACGGCAAGCTGTATTACGGCTTTGACGAGGCGTTTGCACACAAAATGGCAGAGCTTTGCGCCATTGCCGACATCATCGTGCCCAATATGACCGAGGCATCCTTTATGCTGGATATCCCCTACGTCGCAGAGGGCTACTCCGAGGAGTACGTCAAGGACGTTTTGCGCCGTCTGTGCGACATGGGCGCAAAGAGAGCGGTGCTGACCGGTGTCAGCCTGCAGGAGAACGTGACCGGTGCTATGGGCTATGACAGCACCACGGGCGAGTTCTTCTCTTACTATCACGACCGCATCCCCGTATCCTATCACGGCACGGGCGACGTGTTCGCATCCGCTTGCGTGGGCGCACTCATGCGCGGCAAGAGCTTGCATGAGTCGATTGCCGTTGCGGCTGATTTTACCTACGAAAGCATCCGCCTGACCGAGGCAGAGGAGAACCACAACTGGTACGGTGTCAACTTTGAGCAGGCAATCCCTGCGCTGATCGAGAGTATCGGGGAATAAATATTATCATTTGCAAAACAAAAACGCTCGATAACTTTTGGTTGTCGAGCGTTTTTTATGATTCCGATCGTGATAGCGTCGGGGGTGTGTTCGGGTGGTAGGGGATGGCGTCCTCGACATCCCGCCCTTGCGATCACTATTTTTCTTGAGCGGCCTTTCTGACGTGACCGTCCGCATCTGCTGCGAATGGAGTAATATCAAAGCCGTACGCCTTTCCAATATTGACCGCGCACAATCTTGCCTTGGGAGAAGCTTCCTTACTGAATATATCAAACAGATCACGGGCTTTAGTCAGAAGATACTTTTGAGTGAGTATCTCGCACAAGATTTCCTTTTGACTGCTTGTGATCGATTTTTCAAAAAGTCCGATCAGTTTTTGATAGTTGTCTTCGGTTGTGTCGGATAATTTTAAGGCGCATAATTCCATACCAAGCTTTGGCAAATGGCAATTTGCTGCGGAAAAGAGCAGGGCTTCGGAAACGGCGATGTTGTAGTCTGCAGCTGTAAGCAATCCGCTACTCACAAAAAGAAAATCGTCGGAGGCAATTGCAGCTTCAAGAAAAGGCGTCAGCTCCTTTGCCTGTGCGTGTCGGAAAATCGTTTTTAAGACGTACAACCGCCGATATTTGTCCTTGTCGTTGATGTAGGATTTCATAATCGCGTATGCTTGGGGGTCTTGGTGATATGAAAGCGCTTCACACGCGAGCGAAAAGTCTTTCATCTCGGCAGATGCCATCAACGTTTTTAATGCGTCAATGCTCAAATGATATGGAATGGGAGTCCCGTTCAAGAGCTCTTTTCTCATTTTGCCACCGTCCTTTCTCGCATCGCGCGTGATTTGTTCAAATCAGTATAGCATAAAAGCAGCGGTCTGTCAAGCGCAGGGGTTTTCACTATCGCTCAATGGCAAGGGTGTACAAACAGCCTCCCCGCGGGGCAAGGCTTTCTTCGCGCCTCCTTTTTGATAGGTTGATCGCTGCGGTGTAGGCAATTATAGCGTCCGTCTTGTTAATACTTATCGGCAAAGGCAATCGCAGCAAAGCCTTGCCCCGCGGGGGAAGATATTTGCAAGCAAATTAGACCGCAGCGGAGCCGACCTGAGAAGGCGACGCGGTTGCGGTGGATGAGGTACATTACGCGGACGCTCCTTCACCTAAGCGGAAGGGGCGAAGTCGGTGTCCTAAGCCCCCTTTGCCCGTGGTTTAGCAGAAAACTCACAATATTTTTCATCACCCCCCTTGACAAGCATAGATATCCGAGGTATAATGAATGCATCGGATATCTATGTATAGAAGTCGGAGGTATATGGAAATGAAAATCAGTAAAGAATTGCTCAAAGGAAGCACGGCTCTTATGGTGCTGCGCGTCATTGCGGATGAGGATATGTATGGATACCGCATTATCCGAGAAATTGCAGCCCGTTCCAATGATGCTTTCAAGCTCAACGAAGGCACGCTGTACCCGATACTGCACATGCTCGAAAAAGAAGGACACGTGACTTCTTACGACGGGCAGAGTGAAACCGGTCGTTCGCGCCGCTATTACCGCATCACGGTACAGGGAAGATTGCACTTGGCTGCCCGTATGGAAGAATGGCAAGTTTTCAGTGATGCTGTGACATTGGTGCTCGGTTCAGAGGGAGTATAATATGAGCGAACGAAATAGCAGTCATTTTGACTTGAATGATGCCTTGGACAGGCTGGCTGCCAGGGTTTGCAGCGAGATCAAATCGGAGCGTCGCCGAAAAAAAGCAACTGCTGAATTTCGCGGTCATCTGGAAGATGCTATAGAAGATATTATGAGGCAGGGAATTCCTCCGGAACAGGCTTATGCCGAGCTGGAAGAGTCCTTGGGAAGCACCGATAAGCTTTCAACCTTGATGGCGTCTGTGCACAACACGCACCATTTTCCCCTGGTCCTTCCTTGGTTGGCGGGAGCAGCGGTCATTGGCGGATTGGCATATTTGTATCTGACCACCGAAAATGATTATCTGCAAGCTTGGAGCGGTTTTGGATTGCAGTTGATTGCTCTTACTGCGATATTTGTATTACTGTTGCTCGCCGTGAAATGGGGACGCGCAATCGGCAAGCGTGCATCGGCTTTGCGCAGGCTAAAAACATTTGTGAAAAAGCATAACGGCACATTGATCTGTCGAGAGAATGGGTACAAATCTCTGTTTGTCCGTACAACGTCTCCCGAGTTGATCGTGGAGCTTGGGGAGCATCGCTATATTTTATCCATGTGGGCGACGGTGAAGCGCCGCCGTACGCTCCATCTACAAGACAATGGTATCTACAGCTATGATAAGAATTACGGGTATATGTTTATGTCTCCCGGTATTGCTCCTTATTCGCGCTCGACCTTTTGGCGGTTGAAGGGTCGGGAAAACGATCCGCTGCTTACGTTTTATCATTCCGAAATGATAAAGCTTCCCGAAGGAGCGCATCTCATGCCCGAGGTGAACTATAAGGAATGCTTTGCTCCCGATAAAGTGAATGTTCCTGTCTTTTTGCTCAATCCCATACCGCTGAACGTTGAGATTTGCGAAAATAGCCATATTCATAAGCTTATAGACGGTGACACCCTGCCTGCCACTTTGGGAGGTGCAAAGTTATATTCTATGTCGAGTTTGATCTCCGTGATGGAGAGAACGCAAAAATAACTGTCCATACGGTATGAGGGCTGACAGTCGGGGACGCCTGTCCCTACAACGGACGGTTGGAGAGACCGTTTTTCGTTCACGCCCCAATACTTTCTTGACATTCTAATAAAAATATGGTAAAATAATACGATTAAGTATTTTTTGGAGGGCATTATGTCTGTTTCGGTTTCCCAGAATATTACACAGGTTTATACAAAAATTAAAGAGAATATCGGCAAGGTCATCGTCGGTAAGGAGGATACCATCGATATGCTGCTGGTGTCCATGCTTTGCGGCGGTCACGTGCTGCTGGAGGACGTACCCGGCACGGGTAAGACCATGCTGATCAAGTCGCTGGCTGCAAGCGTGGGCTGTGATTTCAAGCGTATCCAGTTCACCCCCGACCTTTTGCCCTCGGATATCACGGGTATCAACTTCTTTAACATGAAGAAGTCTGAGTTTGAGTTTGTGCCCGGTCCCATCTTTGCCAACATCGTGCTGGCGGACGAGATCAACCGCGCAACCCCCAAGACCCAGTCGGGTCTCTTGGAATGTATGGAAGAGGGACAGACCACCATTGACGGCAAGACCTACCGTCTGGCTGCGCCCTTTATGGTCATTGCAACCCAGAACCCCGTGGAAAACATGGGTACCTTCCCGCTGCCCGAGGCACAGCTGGACAGATTTTTGATGAAGGGCAGCATGGATTATCCCAACCACATGGAGGGCGTGGATATCCTGGCGCGCTTTGATAAGGCAAGTCCCCTGGAGAAGCTGCAGCCTGTGGTCACCCAGCAGGAGCTGTGCCGTGCCATTGAGGAGCTCCCCAAGGTATACGTATGCCGCGAGCTGATGAGCTACATTACCAACATTGTGGAAAGAACCAGAAAGTATCCCAAGGTTATCCTGGGCGTCAGCCCCCGCGGTGCGCTGTCCTTGATGCGTGCTGCAAAGGGATACGCTGCCATTGCAGGCAGAAATTACGTCATTCCGGATGACGTCAAGCGTGCGGCACACCCCGTGCTTGACCACAGAATTATGTTAGAAAACTCCGCGCGTATTCATAAGAATGCCGCCTTTAACGTCGTAGAGGACATTCTCGGCACGGTTACCGTACCCACCGAGGCAATTTTTGAGGAAAGATAATGTCGCCTGAAGCATTAAAGGGAATTGCCGAGTATATTACCAACATGGCGGACAAGATCGCGGAGTTTACCAGATCTCCGTGGTTTTACGTGCTGATCACGCTTGCCGTGCTTGGATTGCTTGCGCTGATTCTTTACCGCATTTATATCGCCCTGCGCAACAAACGCCTTGGAAATATCGAGTATACGAGAGAGTTTTCCGAGGTTGGTGTGTACGAGGGCGACGAGGTCGAGCTGATCGAGACCGTGCGCAATACCAGCTCTTTTCCGCTTTTGTGGGTGGATATCGAGTCATATTTCTATAACGAGCTGGAGCTGGAGGAATACGAGAGAGATCCCGATGACAAAAATTCCATGCAGTATCTGATCAGCCGCTTCAATCTGTGGCCGTATATGCAGATCCGCCGCAGACACAAGGTCATTTGCAAAAAAAGAGGGCATTACAATCTGCACGTGGCGTCCATCTATTCCAAGTCGGGGCCGCTTGCGCAGGATGCGCCCGCCGAGATTTTCGTATATCCCAAAGCTATCCCGTTGGACATGCAGGATTTTGCCCAAGGTAGATTGCAGGGCGACTACGTCAGCCGCCGTCCGCTGTATCAGGATCCTTTCTCCTTTGCGGGCATTCGCGATTACCGCTTTGGCGACCAGATCTCGCAGATCAACTTCAAGGCATCCGCGCGCGTGCCGTTCGGCGGCGCGGCAACCTCGCCCTTCAAGGTCAATTCCAGAGAGTTTTGCGCCAGCCGACGCATGATGATCTATATGGACTTCCACCTGCCCATGGGCATGAGCATGGATGGCGAGGAATATAACCGCCGCGGTGAAGAGGGGCTTTCCTTCTGTGCAGCCCTTGTGCGCGACGCTGCATACGGCGGCTTCCGCGTGGGCTTTGCCGCCAACTGCAAATCGCAGAACGGTGAGATGAGCTTGCGTTTTCCGTGTGAGAGCGGTGAGGCGCACATGCTGGCGATCTTAAAGGAGATGGCGTGCATTACCCCGCGAGAGGGCGGCTCGTTTGCATCCCTTTTGGAAAATGCCGTGACCGAGGGCATTGCCGACACCGAGATCGTGATCGTCGCGTTTGCCGAAAACCCCGACGTGCAGGCGAGAACCGACGCTCTGGAGCGTCTTGGCAACTCGGTGCAGGTCATCATTTTAGAGGGGGAGGAAGTATACGATGGCGAGTGAAGCACAAATGAACCTGCGCTATACCGAGCTGATGCATCGGTTTGCCGGTACCTCCACCTGGCGCGAATTTTTGGAGCTTGCCAAGCAGTTTCACGAGCTGGAAAACTTCAAGGAAGCGTCCACCTATTACACAAAATGCGTGCGTGCCGCGTCTGCGGGGGCGTACCGCGAATACCGTGAGGATTTTGCATCCCGCGAGGATTTAACCAGCGAGGATTATTTCGAGGCGGCAGCCGTATTGGCGCAGATCTCGGACTATATGGATGCGCGCGAGTGGGCGCGTACGTATAAAGCCAAGGCGACGGCTTTGTGCTATGCCGAGGCGATTGCG
Organism: Eubacteriales bacterium; assembly: GCA_045658965.1. Classification (GTDB taxonomy): domain Bacteria; phylum Bacillota; class Clostridia; order Oscillospirales; family CAG-272; genus SVQP01. The sequence goes on along the minus strand of JAZOVZ010000106.1, from coordinate 43,522 downwards.
CTGTACGAGCAATGCGAGGGACGCTGGCAGGATATGCGCGAGGCGTATTTCAAGATGAACAAGATCAAGGGATATAAGGATTCCCGCGATCTTGCCGAGCGTTACGGCAAGCACTATACCGAGTGTGCGTACAGGGCGGCTGTCGAGCTGTACACGGCAGCGCAGTCGGGACCCGAATACGAGGAGGCTGCCGAGATCTTTGAGCAGATCTCCGCATATTCCGACAGCGCGCAGCTCTCTCAAAAGTGCCGTAAGGCTGCGTCCAAATACAGATCAAGATCCAAAAAGGTAGGGGGCGACGTCCTCGACGCCCCGCATAAGGGAAACGCTCCCGTAAGGGATGACGACGCCCCGCAAACCGAGATCGTGCGCAAAAAGCGCGCACGTGCCGAGGACAGCGTCAGCGGCGTGGATTATGCCGAGATCTGGCGCACCATCAACAAAAAGCGACTGATCGCAGGACTTGTGGGCTTGGTCGTGTGCGGCACGGGACTTTGGGGCTCTGCCTTCTTTGCGGCAAGCCGCATTGATCCCGAAAACGATTTTTTAAGGCTGCACGGAGATAAGATCCGCGGACTTTGCGTAGTGATGGTCATTGTGGGTGCGGTGTTTGCCATTGTGCAATTTTTCCGCATGCTCAGTCCCTCTCTCAAGCGCAAAATGGCACTCAAAGCCTTGGAGATCGGCAAACGCGTGGCAAAGCCGGTGGTCAAGGCACTGGACCGCGTGCTGGGGCTTGTGGGCATTTCTATCGGCAAGCAAAGACTCAAGGGCAAGGATGAAAAGAGCTTTGTCTACGTGGATAAGCCGACCAAGGCAAAAAAAGCCAAAAAGCTGCGCAACGAGGCAAAATGGCACGAGCTGCCCGATAACGCCGCGCGCGTGCGCTTCATTTTCGTTGACTACATGATCCGCCGTATCAAGCAGGGCTATCGCGTCAAGTATCATCAGACCCCGCAGGAGATCGGACAGGAGATCGCCATCGAGGATGACGAAAAGATGCTGTTTGAGGTCTACCAGACCGCCCGCTATGCAGGTGCGGCAGCCAACGAGGTCATTGATAACGATACGGTCGACGAGCTGCTCAAGATCAACGTCAAGCGGTCGTAACAGGCAAATGAACCGTAGGGGCTGAGTCATCTACTCAGCTCCTTTTGCATTTACGAAGATGTGAAAGAGCGTCCATATGATGCACCTCATCCACCGCAACCGCGTCATTGAAACTCGCGCTGCTCGTTTCTGCTTCCGCTGCGGTCTAATTTGCTTGCAAATATCTTCCCCAGCGGGGCAAGGCTTTCTGCGCGCATCCGCTTTGTTAGGTTGACCGTTACGGTAAAGGTAAGATTGCTTCCGTCTTGCTCGTTTTTATCGATAAGGGCAACTGAAATAAGCCTTGCCCCGCTGGGGAAGGGGGACCGCAGCGGAGAGATATTTCGCGGAGCATCCGCGAAATGATCGACGCGGTTGCGGTGGATGAGGTGCATCACGCGGACGCTCCCTCACCAAAACGGATTTCTTCCTGCAAAACTAATCAAATTCATAGACTTAATTGTACAAGAAAAGGGCAAAGTTAATGACCCTGCCCCTTAATGAAATTGGGTAGGATTTTGAAAAAATATTCTCTTGCTTTGCAACCAAGCAGCCCGAAAAGGGTACTGTATAGGTGAGGGCGCCTTTCAGACTTTACATTACAGGAGGTGAGAGCATGCGCAATATAGACGATCATAACGTCATAGAGCTGTACTTTGCGCGGGACGAGCGCGCGATAGGCGAAACACAGACCAAATACGGCAAGCTGTGCCAAAACATTGCCCGTAATATTTTGGGTAACGCGCAGGATGCCGAGGAATGCGTCAACGATGCGTACGTGGGCGTTTGGAATGCCATTCCGCCCGCACGCCCCGATGATCTTTGCGCATTTGTGTGCCGCGTGGTGCGTAACGTCTCTCTCAAACGCCTGCGTGCCGTAACACGGCAAAAGTGCAGCAGAGAGCTGACGGTATCGCTGTCCGAGCTGGAGGAAATACTGCCCGACGAGGCGGTGAGCGGACGCGAGGGCGAGGTGTCTGCCGCGATCAGCGCGTTTTTACGCCAGCAGAGCGAGCAGGTGCGCGATGTGTTTATCCGCAAGTATTATTTCTTTGATTCGGTTGCGGACATTGCAAAACGCTACGGCTTTAGCCAAAGCAAGGTCAAGAGCATGCTGTATCACACCCGAGAAAAGCTCAAGGAGCATTTGACTAAGGAGGGAATTGAAGTATGAAAATACCCAAGATTGCAGAAGCAATGGGCGAGATCGATGCGGATCTCGTGAGCGCGTCTGCCAAGGAAAGAAGAAGGGCAAAGCAGCCATGGTTTAAGTGGAGCATACTGACAGCCGCTTGCCTTTGCGTCATCATTGTGGCAGGCATGATCGTCGTGCCTTTGATGCTGGATGACGATGTGCTGCCCGAGGGGTATTACCCGACGGGTAAGGTGATATCCATGGGAGACCTCAAGCGTCACTATAAGTACAGCTCTGTTGCAAGTAGTGAGATGGGCGTGATTTGGGCGGACGAGTATCTGACAGCGTCTGAAAAGCACAACGTGGTTCTTTGGAATTTCAAGAGCTACGATTCAAGCGGTAATACGGTACAAACAAGACATCTTGGCGATAAGCTCGGCAATTATCTGGGCTTTGAGGTGCGCAGCATTGACGGCGTTTCCGAGGATGCCATGATCGCTGTTGGGATGGAAGGAGATTGGTACGTTTACAAATGCAGAGACGCTTTGCTGGATATGCCCGAAACGCTTGGTGAGCTGTTCGACCGCTACGGCCTTTCCGAGGCGTGGGAGCTTGACCGCTTTACCGAGCACGAAGGCAGAAACGAGACGCATTATGCGTTGGACGACGATGCATATATCCTGGAGGTGCTTGCGTCCTGCCACGATGCAAAGCGGTATGAGGATACGGACAAGTGGCAGAGAAGTGACGAGTATCTCAGCTTTACCATGACCTCGGATAGATTGGGCGTTTACAAAAAGGTGATGTATATTACCAAGGACGGATACTTGCGGACTAACGTGTTTGAGTATGCGTATATTTACGAGATCGGTGAAGAGGCAGCGGGCAAGATCATCGAGTATGCCATGGCAAATTCGGTCAAGAAATCCTTTGAGCCTTATGAATATACGTTGGCAGGCACTGTGGTGGATATCAAGGACGGATTCGTGTATATTGATGACAGTATTCTGTGCGTCAAGCCGAGCGAAGGCATGGTGTTCCGCGTGTCCTTGGAGGATATTCGCATCAGACGTTGTGTGGAATGCGGTATGATCGACGTCGGAGACCTTGTGGTCGTGACTTTCCGAGGAGGCATTGCGGTCGAGGACGGCAATCTGATTCTGGATGCGCGTTCGATTGAGGAAGCGTACTTCAGCGACGGCGATTGGTACGTGCCGGAATAATCGAATAAAATAAGAAAAAACCGCTCGTTCGAGCGGTTTTTTCTTGCGTCATATTTACTTTTTCAATCCGTCCAGAATATCTCTTGCCATTGCGGCGCGTGCGCCAACCGTTTCCTCGGCGCGCTCGCCTGCCTTGCCGTGCATGTATGCTGCAAGAGCTGCGGTGGTGGCGATGGGAAGTTGATTGGTCTCTGCTGCGCACAGACCGCCGATGTATCCCGCGAGGATATCGCCCGAGCCTGCTCCCGCAAGTGCGGTGCCGCCCGAGAGATTGATATAGCGGGTATTCTTATCATGCGAGAGGATCAGCGTGTGCGCGTCCTTGAGCAGCACGCCCACCTTGTATTTGTCGCAAAGCTGCTCTGCCGTAAGGACTACGTTGGCAAGCACCTTGTCTGCGTCCGTCTTTTTGCCAAGCAGTCTTGCCGCTTCCACGGGGTGAGGGGTGATGATGATCTGCGGCTTTTGCTTTTTGCTGACGCCCTTGAGCAGTCCCTGCTTATTTGCAATGACGTTGAGCGCGTCGGCATCTACCACGACGGGTACCTTTGCGTTGTTCAATACGTACTTAACGGTAAAGACCGACAGCTTGGAACGACCTGCTCCGCAGCCCAGCACGATTGCGTCGGCTTGGCGCACAGAGGTCTTGATCGCCTTTTTGAGCTTGGATTTGTCTGCGTAGCAGCTCAGCACCGCTTCGGGAACCAGCTGCTGCAGAATGATGCGATTTTTGGTGTGGGTCAGAATTTCAACCAGCCCTGCGCCTGCGCGATATGCTGCCATAGCGGCAAGGTAAACGGCACCTGCCATGCCGGGAGCACCGCCCACGATCAGCACCTTGCCAAACGTGCCCTTGTTGGAGCGCGTGGGGCGTGCAGGGAGCAGCGCGTCAAGATCCTCGTCCTGCAGGGCTTGCACGGTGGGAGCTTCCAGCGTGGGATTGTTTTCAATGCCGATGTCGGCAACCGTGATCTTGCCTGCGTATTCCGCACCGGGATAGAGCAGAATACCGGGCTTTGCGTGCTGCATGGTGACGGTGTGTGCAGCACACAGCGCGTGTGCGCCTACGGCACCGCTATCGCAGGCAACGCCGGAGGGAAGGTCGATCGCGACGACGGGGATCTCGCTTGCATTCACGGCATCAAAGGTATTGCATACGCGCGCATCCTTGATCTCACCGTGCATGCCGGTTCCGTAAACCGCGTCTACAAACAGAGAAACCTCGTCTGTTTCCGCAGGCAGCTCGGTCAATACGGGAATACCTTGCGCCAAAGCCTTTTCGTAGTGAGAAAGGCATTCCTCGCTCATGCATTCCTTGTTGGGCGTGCCGATCAGCGCAGGATCGATCTCGGGCACGGCAGCGTCCTTCTTTTTGGGCTTCTTCTTGGTTTCGGGCTGCTCGTAAAGCGCACCGAGATACAGCACCCTGGCGGTGGCTCCTGCCTTTTGCAGCAGGCATGCCAGCTCAAAGCCGTCGGCACCGTTGTTGCCGCTGCCACACAGGATCAAGGGCTTGCGCAGATCGTAATTCTCTGTTTGCATGGTGTCCAATACAGCGCAGGCAGCAGCGTGGATCAGCTGTTGATCGGAAAGGTTGCAGTTGGTCACGGTGTAAAGATCGGATGCTTTTGCTCTTTGTGCGGTGAAAATCGTCTTCATAAATGCCTCCCGTGTGCCTTTGCGGCGTTTTTATTGAGAAATAGACTTCAGATAAGCGTTGATAAAGCCGTCCAGCTCACCGTCCATCACGGCTTCCACGTCACCGGTCTCAAAGCCGGTGCGCAGGTCCTTGACCAAGGTGTAGGGCATGAAGACGTAGGAGCGGATCTGAGAGCCCCACTCGATCTTGGTCTTGTTGCCCTTGATCTCGTCAATGGTGTCAAGTCTTTCCTTGATCTTGATCTCCATGAGCTTGGATTTCAGCATGCGCATAGCGGTTTCCTTGTTCTGCAGCTGCGAACGCTCGGTCTGGCAAGCGACTACGATGCCCGTAGGCTTGTGGATCAGACGAACTGCGGAGGATACCTTGTTGATGTTCTGACCGCCCGCACCGCTGGAGTGGAAGGTTACGAAATCGTAATCCTCCTCGCGTACCACTACGTCGTCCAGCTTATCAAACTCGGGCATAACTTCGATGGAAGCAAAGGAGGTCTGTCTGCGTCCTGCGGAGTCAAAGGGGGAAACGCGCACAAGTCTGTGCACGCCGTTTTCGCTCTTTAAGAAGCCGTAAGCGTTCTCACCCTCCACGAAAATGGTTGCGGATTTCAGACCCGCATCGTCACCGTCCAGCCAGTCGGTCAGCTTGACCTTAAAGCCGTTCGCCTCGCACCAGCGGTTGATCATGCGGTAAAGCATCTGGCACCAGTCCTGCGCCTCGGTGCCGCCTGCACCGGGGTGGAAGGAAATGATGGCGTTGTTTCTGTCGTATTCGCCCGAGAGCAGTACCTCGGTGCGCTTCTTTTCCGCGATTGCGGAGATCTCGGAAAGCTCGCTCTGCACTTCCTCTACGCAGCTTTCGTCGTTTTCGTCGATCGCCATTTCTGCAAGCACGACCGCGTCCTCAAGACGGGTGCAGAGTGCCTCGTAGCTTTCGATCTTGTCCTTTTGCTGCTTGATGGTCTGCAGAACCTTGGAGGATTTTTCCTGGTTGTTCCAGAAAGCGGGATCGGAGGTCTGCTGCTCCAGCTCCTCAACCGTGGCGCGCGCTTGCTCGATCTTGAGCTGCTCGCCAAGCTCCTTGAGGTCCGCTCTCATATTCACTAAGGCAAGTCTTGCCTCTTCGAGTGCAACTATCATTGTTTTTACCTAACCTTTATATAGAATTTTTTTATTACGGAGAAGATGGGCGTGCGCGTCACTTGAACAGCACCGCAAGAATGCCCGTGCGGGAAAGATCGTCACGCAAAGTGTATCCCAGCGATTGATAATATGCAACGCCGTATTGCTCGGTGTCCGAGGTGGTGAATTCCTCGCGCAGGTCGATGATGACCACGTTGGTCGCGGGGCTTTCGGGTTGTGCGTCCAGCGAGAACAGCCACGTGCGGTCGTGCAGCGCGGCAAGCAAGCTGTCGGATGCGCTCACGGCAGCGTTTTCGGGCAGCGCGTCAAGCAGCTCATGCATGCGGGATGCGTCGGTTTCTGCTTGCTCGTCGGTATCAACGTACAGACTGCGCAGCGTTGCCTCGTAGGGCGTTGCCAGCAGCATAGCGGTACAAAGCGCAAGCGCGGGGAGCAAGCGGGCAAGGGCAATGCCCTTGATCTCGGTGCGCAGGCTTGCAAGTCCCTTGACCGAGAGCAGCGCGGCGGCTGCCACGACGGGGAATGCGTAGGTGCAGAATATGCCGCTGTAAACGGATGCGTTTGCAACCAGATGGAACAGTACCAATGGGAAGAGAAGCACGAGTGCACCTTTCTGCTTGCAAAGCAGGGGCAGAAGCGCAAACGGCGCCAATAACAGCATAAGGAACAGCAGCTTTTGCCCTGCCTGCAAGCCAATGCCGGAAAACAGCTCGGTGATCACGGGGCTGCCTGCAATGGCAAGATATACGGCAGTTACAGCGGTTGCGGCAAACGCTGCGACCGTGCAAACGATGCCCGCGCGTCTGCGTCCGGCAGGTGCGCCAAGGGCAAGGTAGAGGCAGATAAAGCTTGTCCATACGCTGACCTCAAACCCGATGCAAAGGCAAAGGGAGAGAGGAATGAGTGCAAGATAGGGGTGCTTACCGTCGCATGCATCGGCGATCCATAAGAGCAGGGGCAGGGAGAGCATGGAGAGTGCACCGCCCGACGAGCTGCCGCCGATCACTAAAGGGCAAAGCGCGCACGCTGCGCAAAGAGCGGCGGTCTGCCAAGGGGTGAGTGCGTGTCTGCGGCAAATGCGCCACAGGGGCAAAAGGGCGGTCAGCATCAATGCGTAAAGCGCCGTGCCCACGGCAAGCATGCTTTGCCCGGATAGCATATATACGGGTAAGATCAGATACCAAAGGGGAGCGAACTGGGTAGCAAAATAACTCTGCGGCTCGCCTGCCAGCAGCGTGGTAAACGGCTTGCCGCTGTGTTGCATGAAATACAGCATCTGACCGATGGCAGCCCCCTCGGTGTTACCCGTTTGCAAACTCTGCAGACGACTGTGTAACAGGACTATATACAATGCAAGCGAAAGTGCTGCTGCAAGCGCGGTGCATGCGACTGTATAAACCGCAGCGGGAATTTTTCTGCCCGATTTTTTGATAGGCTCGGGGAATTTTTGCAACGCCCAAATGCTTGCCGCGATCGAGGCGGCGCAAAGGATCGCAAAGACCGACGCGATTGCCAAGGGGCTGACGTATGGCGCGGACAGAAAGGTCGTGCGCACACCGCAGACAAGGCAGAGCACGGGGAGCGTCAGGTAGGCGATGGGCTTATAGATCGAGCCGTAGCCCAGTACCACGAGAAATACGATCGCAAAGCAAACGGCATATCCCGGGAGCAGCGCGGTGATCAAACGCCACTGCAGCGCAGGGCTTGAGAGCAACGTGATGCCGATGACGGCACCGCTGCCAAACAGCGCGCAAAGGGCTGCGAATATGGGCAGAACGTATTTACTTTGCGTACTTTCTGCCGTTTTTTGTTTCTTCACGTCACCGCCTCCTTTCGCGCATGGGCATAATCACAATATTATAACATATAATTTCACATTTGTAAAGATTTATTTTTCAAAATGATTGTTTCATTATGGGTATTGACAAACCCTATTAAATAGGGTATAATAAGTATACAAACTCAGAATCACAGGAGATACATATGACAAGAATATTTGTAGAACTGCCGATTTTTCGTTCCAGATGGAAAGAAATGGGGCTTAGCGATGATGATTTGAGAAGATTACAGGAAGAATTGTTGTCAGATCCCAAGGTCGGTGCGGTTATGAAAGGAACGGGCGGCGTTCGGAAAATGAGATTCGCTTTTGAGCAAAGAGGGAAGAGTGGAAGCGTTCGGGTCATATATGTGGATTTTGAAGTTTATGAGAAGATTTTTTTGATTACTGCATATCCTAAAAATGTGAAAGACAACTTGACCGATTCGGAGAGGGCAGAAATCAAGCAAATGATCCAAGCGCTTGAGAATCAACTGCGCGAAAACGAGAAGTAAAGGAGGCACGATATGGGCATTTTTGATGATATCAAAACCGGACTTGATCAAGCGATTGCGTATGAGAAAGGCAAATTGAAAGCAAAAACAACTGTTTTAACGGTAGAGCCGATCGGTTGCTTTGCCCCCGAAGAGATCAAAGCCATCCGCAAGAGTACGGGTCTGACACAAAAGCTGTTTGCGGGTTATTTAGGTGTTTCTGTCAAAACCGTGGAGGCTTGGGAATCAGGGAGAAACCACCCCGAGGGCGCGGCTTGCAGACTGTTGTCCATGACGCAAAAAGATCCTTCTTTCCCGCAGAAATCGGGGATTGTATCATTGTCGGAAGAAAACTGAGGTAAGTGAATGGGGAAGATTTTGGGCTCGTGGAGCGGTATGCGTAAATATCTTGAGCAAGAAATGCTTGCCCAAGTGCTGCACGGCAGAGTCAGATATGGCTGTACCGCCTACGTTGGTATGGATGGGTGCAGAATTTTTGAGGTTTGCATTGACGGCAGACAAGTCAAACGCTTTTCCTGGGAGACTGTCAATACGTACTTCATTGAAAATGGATTTACCCAAAATAAGAAGCCCGTGGGCATGAGCGAATATTGGATGGAATTTTGGCCCTTGGTGGATAAAATTCCGGCTGATCGGCGTACCGAATACTTGGACGAGGAATTTTGCCTGGCACTTGAGCAATACCGCAATCAGGATATCGGGAGTAGCATTTATTCCGTCAATCCGTTGGTCAGAATGTTCGCGGTGCTTGACAGGAGAGTGGGAAAAAGAACGCTGGAGAAACTCGCATTATGCGTGGATGAGCAGCCTGTTTGGCTTCGAGAGTTTTATTTGTTGAGATTAGAGGCAGAAAAAATTATATAGCCGAAGAGAGCCGAACTTTCAGCCACACGGAAGCCGAGTCGAATAGCCTTACGGTGATGCATTTGCGCGTCTTGCGCAAATGCTCACCTCGTAAGATTATTATCTTACTTCGGTTCGCTTTCACGCAATCCATCAAAAATGCATTCACCGTAAGGTGCAAGCAGTTTTGACACAACAGATTTTTTAAATCCCCCAAGCTCTTCCTGCAGGGCATATGAGAAATATGTCCAAAGGATGAGATGCAGGGATTGGAAAAATCTGCGTGTCAAAACCTATTTGACCCGGCTTTCGTGTGGCTGCGCCCTGCGGCGAGAATTTTTCGCGTCTTTCGCCAAATCTCGTCTTGCAAGATGCGTATCTTGCTTCAACTCGCTTTGACAAAATCCCTCAAAAAATTCAACGCCGGAGGGTGCTGCGCAGTTTTGCGCGAGCAAATATTTCGCAGATGCAAAGAGAAAATGCGAAGCAATATAAGATATTGCGAGCATTTTGTCTGCCGCAGGTGCAGATATTTGCCGCTCAAAACCGTGTGAGTTCGACTCTCTTCGGCTATAACGATATGACACCTGCTAACAGATGAATGTCTGTAGCGGGTGTTTTTATATGCTCTGTTAAAAAATAACGCTTGACATATAAGGCGCAAAATTGTATAATAGTATATGTAAAACTATAACTATTTTACGGAGGATTACAAAAATGAAGGTTACCAAGAACAGCATTATCGGCGACGTTTTGGACTACGATCAGGGCACTGCACGCTTTTTCTTTGAGATCGGCATGCACTGCCTGGGCTGCCCCGCATCCAGAGGCGAGAGCATTGAGGACGCTTGCGCAGTACACGGCACCGATGCAGACGAGCTGGTAGCAAAGCTCAACGCTTACCTGGCAGACAAGTAAGCAACAAAAAGGGATCGGGAGATATTTTCCGGGTCTGTCCGTAGGGGCGAACTGCGTTCGCCCGCGGGCGTTCACAGAACGCCCCTACGGGAAAATCCTTGCGGGCGATTCGAAAATCGCCCCTACAGGGAAATACCCCGCGTCCCCGTAGTTTTACATATCATGAGAGAAAAACGATTTGATCAAAGACTCGCAGGGGCGATCCCGTATCTGCGAGAGGGCAAGGTGCTCTCGGACGTGGGAACGGATCACGCGCACCTGCCTATATACGCGTGCCAGAACGGCATTTGTCCGCGCGCGGTGGCGTCGGATATCAACCGCGGACCGGTGGAAAATGCGCGCCGCAATATTGCCGCGGCAGGGCTTGAGGACAAAATTGCAACCGTGTGCACCCCGGGGCTTGACGGCATTGAGCAGTATGCTCCCGAGGATATTACCGTATTCGGCATGGGCGGCGAGCTGATCGCTTCCATTATTGACGCAGCACCCTGGACGCGCGACGGGCGCATCCGCCTTGTGCTGCAGCCTATGTCGCATGCAGAGATTTTGCGCGCTTATTTGCTGCAAAACGGATTTTGCATCATAGACCAAACCTTGGTCAAGGAAGACAAGGTGTATCAGATCATCTGTGCCGAATACGACGGTGTCGTACGCTCCGAGGACGATATGGCGTTGTGGTTTGGCAGTCATAATATTGAAAGAATGCACCCTCACCTTGGTGAGCTGCTGGAGAATAAACGCCGTCTGTTGCAAACGGGCGCGGACGGCAAAAAAATGGGCGGCAAGGATGCCTCGTTTGAGCTGTCCATGTTAGCGCAGATCGATGCGCTGTACGCCCGCATCAAGGAAAAGGAGTCCATATGAAGGTCAGAGAATTTTATAAAAAGCTGTGCGATATCATCCCGCGCGAGTTGGGCTGTGATTGGGACGTGGACGGACTCAACGTTTGCCCCGATCCCGAGCGAGAGGTGAAGCGCGTGTTGGTTGCCTTGGACGCAACCACCGAGGTGGTTGACAAGGCGGTTGCCGAGGGCTACGACGTCATCTTTACGCATCACCCCATGCTGTTTGGGGGACTGAAGAACGTGCTTGCCGATGATTACGACGGTGCAAAGGTCATCAAGCTGTGCCGCGCAGGGGTGAGTGCCATCTCCTTCCATACGCGCATTGACGCTGCCGAGGGTGGCGTGAACGATAAGCTGGCATCGCTTGTAGGCCTTGAGAACGTAGAGGTCGCGGGCGACGAGTGCATCATGCGCGTGGGTACGTTGGCAGAGCCTGTGCCTGCAGCGGAATTTGCAGCGCGCGTCAAGGACGCGTTGGGTGCTCCTGCCGTGCTGTGCGCGGATGCGGGTAAGAACGTGCACCGCGTTGCCGTGGTTGGCGGCAGCGGTAAGAGTGAGGTCGCATTGGCGATCGCGTCGGGCGCGGATACCTTCCTGACGGGTGAGCTGAAATACTCACAATACTGTGACGCGGACAAGCTGAACTTACTGGTCGCAGGACATTTTTACACCGAACAACCCATTTGCGCTCGTCTTTGCGCGCTGGTGGCAGAGGTCGCACCCGATGCCAAGGCGGACGCTGTGGTGAGCTGCAAGGTCACTATCATATAAAAGGAGTTGAGCGTGAAAGTTCACGGCATATTCCTTTTTACTTAACCATTCACGCCTAAACTTCACCTGAAAATGGGACCCAACCCATTTTCGGAGCAAAGCTCCGCGGTGAAGTTTCCATCACTATTTGAGCCGCCGAAGGCGGCATGGAGGTTATCATGACTTACGTTGTATCCGATTTACATGGCAATTACGATAAATTCAAGGAGCTGGTCGACAAGATCGGACTCAAAGAAACCGACATTCTGTACGTGCTTGGCGACATTGTGGACTACGGTGAGCAAAGTATGGAGCTGATCGGCGACCTTTCCGTGCGTTATAACGTATACGCGATCGCGGGTGAGCACGATTTTCTCGCGCTGCGCATGCTTGCGGGCTTTGAAAAAATGCTGTCGGGCGAGCAGACTCCCGATGCGGACTTTATTGCTGACATGCAGGAGTGGGTCAAGAACGGCGGTCAAAGCACCTTGGACGGCTTCCGCGCTCTGGATAGCGAGATGCGCGAGGGCGTGATCGATTATCTGTCCGATCTGGCACTTTACGAGCAGGTACGCGTAGATGGCGAGGATTATATCCTGGTGCACGCGGGCATTGCGGACTACACCCCCGGCATGAAGCTGGATGATTGCGAGCCCGAGACGTTCATGACAGAGCCGCTGGATCTTTCCAAGCGTCTGTTTAAGAATAAGACCGTGGTGGTCGGCCACGTGCCCATGACCGAGGAGAATGGCGGCAGCGGCAAGATCTATTTCGGCAACGGTGCGGTCAACGTCAACTGCGGCGTCAAGGACGGCGGGTTGCTCGGCTGCCTGCGCCTTGAAGATATGAAGGAATTTTACGTCTGATGGACAAAAAAGAGAGAGTTTTGCTCCCCAAGGGGAGTGAATATACGGTGGAGATCACCGAGATCAATAACCTTGGCTGCGGTGTCGGACACGTGCAGGGCAAGGTTTTGTTCGTGCGTGGCGCGGTCACGGGTGACTTGGTGCGCGTGAGCATCATCAAGGATACCGCTACCTATGCCGTGGGCAAGCTGCAGCATATTGAACGCGCCTCGGATATCCGCGACAGCGCGGTCTTTTGTCACGCACCCGACGCGTGCGGTGGCTGCGTGTACCGCTACGTGACCTATGCGCACGAGCTGGAGAGCAAACGCGCCTACGTGCAAAACGCCTTTCGTAAGGTGGGGCTGGACGACGTGCAGGTTGCGCCCGTGCGCACGACAGGCGTGACGAGCGGCTACCGCAACAAGGGGCAATATCCCGTCAAGCAGGGCAAGAGCGGTATGGAGGCAGGCTTTTTTGCCGCCAAAACGCACAATTTGGTCAAAGCGGATAAGTGCGCCTTGCAGCCCGCGATCTTTGGCGAGATCGTGGCGTTCGTGTGCGCGTTTTGCGATGCAAAGGGCATTAAGGCGTACGACGAAACCACAGGCAAGGGGCTTTTGCGCCATATTTATCTGCGGCAGAGCAAGGGCTCGGCACAGATCATGCTGTGCTTGGTGCTCAACGGCAAGGGTATGCCCGCAGAGCGCGAGTTTGCCGATAAAGTCACAGCTCAATTTTCGCAGATCGTGGGCGTGGTGCTTAATTTCAATGAGAAAAATACCAACGTCGTGCTGGGTAAGGAATACCGCACGGTTTGGGGACAGGCATATATCGAGGACGAGCTTTGCGGCTTGACCTTTAAGATTTCGCCCGGCTCGTTCTATCAGGTCAACCGCGAGGGCGCGGAGCTGCTGTACGGCTTGGCGCGCCAAAAGGCGAATTTGAGCGGTGGCGAGGTGCTGATCGACCTGTATTGCGGCACGGGCACCATCGGGCTTTCCATGGCGCGTTTTGCGCGCAGCCTTGTGGGCATTGAGATCGTGCCCGAGGCGGTGGAGTGCGCACGCGAGAATGCCGCGCGCAACGGCGTGGAAAACGCAACCTTTATTTGTAACGACGCAGGCGACGCACAGGTCATTCTGGCGGCTTGCGGTGGCACGCGCCCTGACGTGGCAGTCATCGACCCGCCAAGAAAGGGAAGCACCGAGACGCTTGTCAAGTGCTTTGCAGAACTGGGCATCCCGCGCGTGGTCTACGTTTCCTGCGACCCCGATACGCTGGCAAGAGATTGCAAGTGGTTCAGGGAGAATGGATACGAGATCGGGGAAGTGACACCGGTGGATATGTTCCCACGTACCGGACACGTAGAATCTGTCGTTTGTCTGACGCGATAGTCTTATAAAATTAAGTCGGATTTTTACATAAAGGAGCTTGATATGAGTATTTGGGAAAAATGCTATAACCTAAATAGTAACACGATGTTTCCCAAGTTGCTTTGTGAAGAAGATTCGGACAAGGTTTCTTTGCACTCCCCGTCTGTGATAAAAACGACATTACCTGATTTTTTGCAGAAAAACAACAAATTTAATCAGCATAATATTGGCATTTATTATATTAGCGATTTGCATTTGGATCAACATATTTTGGCATCGTATGGACAAGGAGTTCAGGACGAGAAAATTGTTGATTATATTGATAGTGTTGCGAGGAAATTGTTGACGGGAGATATTGAAAGCGAGATTCGTGCCTTTAAATCTCCAGTGGTTTTTTTCGGGGGCGATATTGCATCTTGTTTCTTGATTGCGAAAGCTTTCTATTCAGCATTCATCCAGACTTGGAAAAATATTGTGGATGATTCTTATAATTCCATTATGGCCTTGCGTGCTCCAATAGAAAAGGAGCTTCACGAGTGTAATGAAATCATTGAGAAATGGGAAAACAAACGGCTGAAGGGAGGACATATTACAGAGAAAATGCTCACGGGTAATAGTCTTCCCAAATATATAATAACGGAAGTGCTGAGAAGACGAGAACTGTATAGGTCGCTACGTGAAACAGAGCAAGGACTTGCTTATGGATGGGCTGAAAAATATAAAGATCACCGTTCATCTCAATACATCTACGCTATATTGGGAAACCATGAAATGTGGGATTTTTCCACATTTGAGGAATGTAGCGATGCTTATTCTAAACTATTAAAGGAGTTAGGCATTCGCTTTTTGAACGATGGTGTTACTACATTAGGTTCATTCCACGCACCTTGGAAAAGAGACGAAAAAACACAAGAATTATTACCGCTCAATCAAGGAGAAAACTCTGAGTCGTTCGACTTGCAGATGTTATCCTATTCTAATGCTATTATCGTTGGGGGGGTTGGATATGCTGCAAAAAATGATGATTTCAATGCAAACCACTGTATTTATGGAGAAGCCGTATGCCCCGAGAAGGAGAAGCAACTTTCAGATCGGTGGATAAAAGCTTTTCGGAAGGCACAAACAATGGCACGGAGAAGTCATGCCACGCTTGTGGTGCTCACTCACACACCAGTATACGATTGGTTGGATTCTGGTGAGGTTCCGTCAAATTGCGTGTTCTTTTCGGGACATACTCATAAGAATTTCTATAATAATTGGGAAAACAACACTTATATTTTTTCGGATAATCAGATTGGATATGAAAGCAAGAGATTTGCTTTTAAACATGCCACGATCTATAAACCTAGAAATCCGTTCGCTTCGGACCCCGATGGTTATCGTACTATAACTCTCGGAGAATTCAGAGAGTTTTATCGTTACATGAATACCAATTTTTTAGGGACAGGAACGCTGGAATACCAGATGGAAAAATATGATGCTAAATTGATCATGATTAAGCAACAAGGTTATTATGGATTTTTTCTGACCTCGTCTAAGGGCATGTACATCTGCAATGGCGGCAGTATTAAAAAAATTGATAAGACTGTAAATTTGGATATGTACAATAGGCGCTTTCTGGATATGGTTAGGATGTATTTGTTAGCATTGTCGCCTTTGCGCCGTGCACAGGAGCAAGTTGCTGAATATGTACGGAGTATTGGCGGGTCAGGAACCATACATGGAACGATCGTGGATATTGATTCTCTAAATCACATAATGTTTAATGTCGAAAAAGGAACGATAACTTTTTATAACTCTCCTATCTTTGGATTGGTAATACCGTATCCGGATATTCGTTCATTGTTGCATGACCATAATCCGATTTTGGAACAAAAGTTGTTGGAAAGTGGAGGAAGCGAGTTGTTGCCTGCGGTTCCTTCTGAGCCTGTTTTGTCCACTTTGGAAACGGTAGACATTAAGAACAGCCCGTATGCATTGTCTAGACGAGTGAATGCATTGCAAAGGCTATTTGACAATCATGTACTGAGGGATTGGAATAACGAAGTACTTGAAAAAGGGTTGCGAAGGGACTCTGTCATGCCTATATTACTTGAATGAATTTTAACAAGTTGTGTTGGGAAGAAGTCCCCATGTAACTGTTTCATATATCTCTGCACGTTGGTGCGGATGCGCCGTTTCATGCGATCCATACATCCGATACGCATCTGACGCTGGGTACGAGCGCGATGGTGCGCGCAAGGTTACACCTGTTGATATGTTCCCACGTACCGGACACGTAGAATCTGTCGTGTGTCTGACGAAAGTGTAATTGTAGGGCGGGGGCTTGCTCCCGCAGAAAAAGTGTACATATATTCGCGGCAGGAGCAAGCCCCTGCCCTACGGTTCGTGTGTAAAATATTCTTTGGAAAGGAACTGCATTATGAGAAAAACACATTCTATCCCCATGGGGATGGTTTTCGGCAAATTCTATTGTCATAAATGCGGGAACAAATACAAAAACACTCCCATTACGCGCACGCTGCATCTGGGGGATCCCGGTTGGCACAGGGCAAGCAAATCAGGAAACACGTATTACGGTGGCAGTGTGGAACTGACCGAATACAATTTCAAATGCCCGTTTTGCGATCACGAGATCGATTACGATACGCAATGCGTGTACAAGCTTATTCAAAAAAAGCTCGGCAGGCGCGTACTGATCGATGAGGAGATCAGGGAATACAAGCCGTGGGCAAACGCGGCGCAGGACAAAAGGGACGCCATCACCAAGGTGTGCATGATCGTTGGGTTTGGCATCCTTGTGCTGGTGATCGCCGTTCTGGCTGAGAAATTTGGGAAATAAGTTCCAACGCTGTGTGCGGGCGATCACTGATCGCCCCTACAATCACTTTGGATTTCGGAAAACATTTATGTTACATACATATCATATCGCCTTAAAATGAAAGGAGTCCGTCATGGATTTGATAAATCAATACATACATGAATATTCCGAAGGTTTCGTTTTTGATTTTTCCGAACATATATCAAAGCGTGTTTTTGACGTTGAAATAGAAATTGATATATTTGAGCCCAACACGCAAAATAGCTATAGAGAAAAAGCGCACGTGATTTTCAAAAATGGCGATTGCACGTATGCATGTGATTGCTGCGATGAACACGATTATGAAAATGACTTTTATCCTGTTGTTTTAAACGGTCAGCGCTTTATCTGTTTTAGAAAAACGCTATACGGATTTACGTTGCTCAATGTTGATACGCTGTCTGTGGAATTTGAGTATTTCCCCAATTGTGTACTTGAAGGCAAGGAGTCGTTTATCGTGGTTGACGTTAAGCAACTTGATGAGCTCTTGGTCTTTGAAGGGTGTTATTGGGCATGTCCGTATGAATGCTTTGCGTTTGATTATGAAAGGAAATTGTTTTTGAACGTTTCAAAGATGTGCGACTTGGTTTCGTTGGATAAAACGGTTATACAAGGCAACGAGCTTGTCATGTACGGCATGGATAAAAACAATTCCGAAAAACAGATTACTGTTACCAAGCAGGATTTCATGACCGGTATAGATAAACACGGAGAAGCAAATTTTTGAGACGGCTTGGTCTTTTGTCTTGTGTCTTTGAAGCGACACCATGAATTGCGCTGATGTTCGCTCGACCGCCCCTCCGCCGTGTCATCCTCGAGCAAGCATCTTCCTCTGCTGTCATCCTCGAGCAAGCCGCCCCGAGATTCTTCGCTGCGCTCAAGAATGACAACGGGGCGGCGCCGCGAAGGATCTCAGAGGAAGATGCGCCGCGAAGGATCTCGGCGGACAAAATGAGGATTGGCTTATGTATTATGTTTACATATTAACGAACAAAAACGATAGGGTCATGTACGTCGGTGTAACAAATGATTTGCAGCGCCGATTGTATGAACACAAAAATGAACTGATTGACGGATTCACAAGAAAATATCACGTTCATAAACTGGTCTATTACGAAAGCTACAAATGGATAAAGGATGCCATTTTAAGAGAAAAGCAAGTGAAAGGTCTTTTGCGAATCAAAAAGGATGAATTGGTTGAATCAATGAATCCCGGTTGGGTGGATTTAACCGATCAGTTGTTTCCCGGTGTGTTTACATAACATATTGCCCGAGATCCTTCGCAACGCCTCTTCCTCCGAGATCCTTCGCGGCGTCCCTGTGCCTGTCATTCTCGAGCGCAGCGAAGAATCTAGGCACAGGGACTTGCTCGAGGATGACAGCGGAGGAAGAGGAGTCGCTCAGGATGACACGGGCGGATGCGTGACCGCGCGAAAACAATAGAACCCGAAACCATTTTTACAAACATAAAATCCGACCTGAGATACAGAAAGGAGTCCACTATGAATTACGCTTACAATTATCTCCCCGCAGGTGCGGCGCGCTACACGGGTGTTGCCGATGCGCACGCGCGATTTGTTATGGAAAAGCAGCTCAAAAACAAGGAGAGCTGGGAGAAATTCGTGCAGGTGTTTGTCGAACGCCCCGACTTTTGCGACTGGGGCTGGAGAGGCGAATACTACGGCAAGATGATGCGCGGCGCGTGTCTGACCTATGCTTACGCCCCCGACGAGCAGCTTTATGAGATCCTTTACAAGACCGTGTCCGATCTGCTGGACACGCAGGACTCTCTTGGCAGAATTGCCTCCTATCCCGTCTCGCACGAGTTTGGCGGCTGGGATATCTGGGCGCGCAAATACGTCATCGTTGGCAGCTTGTATTTCTACGGTATCTGCCGTGATGAGGCGTTCAAGGTGCGTATTCTCGACTGCATGGAAAAGCACGTGGACTATCTGATCAAGCATCTTGGCAACGGCGAGGGGCAAAAGTCGATTCTTGATACCTCTGCCGCTTGGGGGGGACTCAACTCCAGCACCATTCTTGAGCCCGTGATCGAGCTTTACAAGCTGACGGGCAAGCAGAAATTCCTGGACTTTGGCAAGTACGTCCTCGATCAGGGCGGCTGCCACGGTGGCAACCTCTTGGAGCTTGCGGAGGCGGACGAGATCTATCCTTACCAGTATCCGCAGGTCAAGGCTTACGAAATGATGTCCTATTTTGAGGGCGCACTCGCGTATTACGAGGTGACGGGCGAGGAGCGTTACTTACATATCGTGGAAAAGTTCGTCCGCGCGGTTGAGGCGAGCGATATTACCATCATCGGCTGCGCAGGCTGCACGCACGAGCTGTTTGACCACTCCGGTGTCATGCAGACCGTGCAGGTGGAGGACAACGCCATCATGCAGGAGACCTGCGTGACGGTAACGTGGATGCGTCTGCTTGAGCGCTTGCTGCGCTTGACGGGCAAGGAATGGTACGCTTCCCAGATCGAAAAATCCGCGTACAACGCGCTGTACGGCAGTTTGAATGCGTTTGGTCTGGATCAGCTCAGCCGCGAGGAAAACAAGCTGTATCCCGGCTTGGCGTTTGACAGCTACAGCCCCTTGGTCTACCAGCCCCGCGGCATTGGCATCGGCGGCTTTAAGAAGTTCTCCTCGGGCGGCTACTACGGCTGCTGCGCTTGCATTGGTGCGGCGGGCACTGCGATCTTCCCCTTGATCGGTGTGCTTGCTTATGAGAACGGCTTTGTATTCAACGGTTATCACGGCGGTAGCGTGCAGGCAACCACGCCTGCAGGACAGACGGTCACCTTTACGCTTTCGGGCGATTACGAGGGCGAGGGCGAGGTGCAGATCAAGATTGGTCTTGACGCTCCCGAGCAGTTCGCGCTGAAATTGCGCGTGCCCGAGTGGAGCACAGCTCCCGTGCTGACGGTTTGCGGCGAGCAGACCGAGGCAGTCAAGGGCTACAATCAGCTTGGCTGCACGTGGCAGGACGGCTACGTGATCACGCTTTCTCTGCATCCCGAGGTCAAGCGCGTCACGCTTGGCGGCAAGCAGGCTTACGTATACGGCTGCCTGGTGCTGGCACGTGACGAGAAAAAGGAGCCCGGTGACATCAACGCGCCCTTTGCGCCCGTGCAGAATGAGGGTAAGCTGGTGCTGGATCAAATCGAGCCCGCGCCCGGTGAGATGGTGAGATTCGTGCTGGAAAGCGACGAGGGACAAATTTTGCTGACCGACTACGCATGGTGCGGCAAGCACTGGAATGAGCAAAACGCACGCATTTCGGTTTGGCTGCCTACGAAGGAATAAGACTACGAAGGAGTAAGATTATGAAAATTTTGATGCTTGGAAACAGCTACACCTACTTTTTTGATATGCCCAAGATCCTGCAGGCGTTGCTTGACGAAAACAAGGTTGACGCCAAGGTGGACTCGGTCACCGCAGGCGGCAGAGTGCTTTGGCAGAATTTGGATGAAAACGATGCCTTGCACGCAGAGGTCGTGGAAAAATGCAAGCAGACCTCCTATGACGTGCTGATCCTGCAGGAGCAGAGCTCCAACGCCATGGAATACTACCGCGAATTTCTGCAC
This sequence comes from Eubacteriales bacterium, assembly GCA_045658965.1. Taxonomy (GTDB): domain Bacteria; phylum Bacillota; class Clostridia; order Oscillospirales; family CAG-272; genus SVQP01. The sequence continues at coordinate 22,913 of JAZOVZ010000106.1, read as the reverse complement.
GGCGTTTGCGGCTGCGTCGAGCTGGTCAAGCCCGCCCGCACCGTGCTGTACGCGACCTGGGGACGCAAGGAGGGCTGTGATCTGCTGGATGAGTTCGGCTGGACCAATCAGACCATGACCGAGGGCTTGGCAGCCTCTTACGATGCGGCAGCCCGCAAGGTTGGCGGCACGTGCGCGCACGTGGGCAAGAGCTTCTTTGAGATCCGCAAGGCATATCCCGAGATCGAATTGTACGATCCCGACCTCTCGCACCCCTCTTACGCAGGCAGCTGCGTAGCGGCATTGGCGATTTACAAAAAGTTGGTGGGCAGCTTGCCTGCAAGCACCGCTTGCCTCAAGATGGATGCAGCAGACCTTCTGCACGCGTGCGAGGTAATCGACAGAGTCGTATAAGGAGAGGACCATGTTACTCTACATCATTCGCCACGGTGATCCCGACTACACCACCGACACGCTGACCGAGCGCGGGTGGGCGCAGGCGGAGGCGGTGGGCAAGAGACTTGCCACGTCGGGGATCAACCGCGTGTTTTGCTCGCCCATGGGCAGAGCAAAGCAGACTGCCGAGCCGACCTGCAGATTGCTGGGCCTGGAGTATACGATCGAACCCTGGTCGCACGAGATCGGTGACGAGCACAGGCTGACGCCCTATCCCGACGGCAAGCTCAAATCGGTCTCGCTTGTTGACCGCGTCGATCTGCGCCGCGACGGTGCGATCGATCTGGATTTTGACCGCACCTTTGAATGTCCCGGCTTTTCTACCTCGGGCATGCAGGACGCGCTGGAAAAGATCAGCGCGGGCGGCAGGGATTTCCTTTCTCGCCTTGGCTATGCGGAAGAGGACGGCGTTTACCGCATCACCCGGCCGAGCGACGACAAGGTCGCGCTGTTTTGCCATGCGGGAACGGGCAGGATCTTGATATCCTACCTCTTGCATATTCCGCTGCATCTTGTTTGGGCGGGCTTTCACTACAACCACACGGGTGTGACCGTGATCGAATTCAAAAACCAAAAAACGGGCTTTACCGTACCGCGCATGCTTTGCTATTCCGATACCTCTCATTTGTACGCGCACGGACCCGATATGAAATATTGCGGACGAACCGAGATTTAAGGAGAAAGCATGAAAAAAACAGTTACTTTGATTGGTGCGTTGCTCTTGATCTGCGCGCTGCTGCTGGGCTGCGACCTTCCTGTACCCGAGCCTGCCGACACGACGCAGATCGAGACAATTGCGCCTGTAGGGTCGATTCAGGAATCGACCGCTGATCCTGAACCCACGACCGAACAGCCTACGGAGCAGCCAACCGAAGCACCGACGGAGCCTACGACCGAGGAAACAACCGAAGAGCCTACAACCGAAGAACCCACGACCGAGGAGATTACCACCGAGGCACCGCCCGAGTCCTTGTTCAGCCCCGACGTTGACCCTTACGTCAATATGTCGGCGGCGGAATTCTACAGCGACTACGAGCCTGCAGAGGAATACTGGGACGCTTACTGGCGCACCCAGCACGGCTTTATGTCGGGCTCGATCGAGCCGCAGGATCAAAAGCCTACCATCGCAGAGCAGCAGCCCACCGAGAACGGCATGCTGGTGCGCAACACGCACGCATCCTTCTCCGAGGACGGCAACACCTATTATATTGTAGACTACAACGGTCAAGTGGTCAGTCAGGTGCACAAGGGTGCGGCATACGTGTCACTGGAAGAGGTTGCGGCGTACGTGTTCGCTTTTGGCAACATTCCCGCTAACTACACCACGTCCAAAAAGACCGATCCCGACGACAGCATCTGGGGCGAGTATCTGCGCGTCAACCATACAAAGTTCTCGGGCAGTACGACCAAGTACCCCTATGAGCCCGAGCTGCCCGATATCAGCGGCTGCGGCGGCAGACTGGAGTATTACGAGATCGACATCGGCACCACGGGCACGGATTGCGATCCCGCCTACCGCCCTGCGATCTATAACAACGGTCACAGCATCACGCGCGGAGCAGCCCGCATCGTGTACGCGCGCTTTGATATCAACGGTGACAAGATCATTGACATCAACGAGCGCTACGTGTTCTATACCTACAACCATTACAATGACTTCCAGGAGTATCTGAACTACTACGGTGGCTGGGGAGAGATCTTCGGCAACATCACCGGTGGCGGTAAGATCTCCAGCAAGACCGATTGCAACCCCACGCCTTACGTGCCGGTGGCACGCCGTGATTTCGTTACGGGCGAGGCCGCACCCGCAGCACGCGTGGTGGTGTATTACTACGTGCCCAAGTTCGCGCTTGATATGGTTGCGTAATAAAATGTGAAATTTTGATTGACAAAAAGAAAAGATTTTAGTATAATAAAGAACGAAAGAGCGGCACGCATGCGTGCACCGCGGAAATTTGGGGAGGAATTCTTATGTACCGTATCGGAATTGACCTTGGCGGAACCAATATCGCCGCAGGAATTGTTGACAGTGAGTATCGTATCGTTCACAAGGCAAGCGTGCCTACCGAGGCGCAGCGTCCCGCAGAGGAGATCGCGGCAAGCATGGCTGCTCTTTGCCACAGAATTTGCAAAGAGTATGGCATTGGCGTCGAGGATATCGATTCTGTCGGTATCGCTTCTCCCGGTATCTGCGACCATGACACCGGTGTGGTCGTATATACCAACAATCTGCCCTTCCATCAGTTCGAGATCTGCGATCTGATCAAAAAGGATTTCCCCGCAAAGGCATTTTACATTGAAAACGACGCTAACGCAGCGGCATGGGGCGAGGCGATCGCAGGTGCTGCAAAGGGTAGCGTAAACTCTGTTATGATCACGCTGGGCACTGGCGTTGGCGGCGGCATCATTATCGATAACAAGGTGTTCTCCGGCTTTAACTACGCAGGTGCGGAGCTGGGCCATATCGTCATCGTCAAGGACGGCGTGCAGTGCTCCTGCGGCAGAAAGGGCTGCTGGGAGGCATACAGCTCGGCAACCGCGCTGATCCGCATGACCCGTGAGAAGATCGAGGAGTGCGAGAAGAGCGGCAGAGCAACGCTGATGACCGATCTGGTTGCGCAGAAGTGTAAGGTATCCGGCAGAACTGCGTTTGACGCACTGCGCGCAGGCGATGAGGCTGCGAAAGAGGTCGTGGATACTTACGTGGATTATCTGGCAACCGGTATCGGCAACGTCATCAACATCTTCCAGCCCGAGGTGCTCTCGCTGGGCGGCGGTGTTTCGGGTGAGGGTCAGTACCTCTTGGATATGCTGATTCCCAAGGTCAGAGCAGAGCAGTACGGCGGCGGCCTTGTTAAGCTGACCGATATCCGTATCGCAAAGCTCGGCAACGATGCAGGCATCGTTGGCGCAGCGGTATTGGGTCTGTAATCAACTGCGTACGTAAAATATAAAACAGCAGGCTCTGCTATGCATCTTTAGCGGAGAAAACACGAACACCACCAAGGAATTTTCTTTGGTGGTGTTTTTGTCGTTGGGAACTTACGAAAGGCTCCCTCCGGGAGGGAGCTGGCGCCGAAGGCGACTGAGGGAGAGCGCGTTACAATGAGGTCAATATAAATCCCAAGCGACGCAGGCTCCTTCCACCGCTAACGCGGTCGGCAGGTTAAAATATTAAGTGCAACACCTAAAAAAGAAAGGGCTTGGTATATTTTGAGTTGAGGGCAAAGCCCGAAACGAAAAATATACCAAGCCGGCGAAAAAGGAGTAGACTTCAAATCAACTTTCGTGTAAAATGTAGTTACCACACAAACATAAAAAACGGAGGTTGAAATGTAGTCTTACACACATTTTACACTATCAGAACGAATTTGTCTACAGGAATTTTTGAAACAAGGAAAAAGTTTTCGAGAAATCGCAAAATTGATGGACAGAAGCCCCTCTACGATCAGTCGAGAGGTGCGCAGGAATTACAGTCAGAAAAAGCACAGATACAATCCTTGGAGAGCAACAACACTTTATATAATCCGCCGAAGGAAATGTGTTCGTAAACCAGCGATTCAAAAAAATACCGAACTGTACAAGCTCATAGAATCATGTTTGAAAAAGTATTGGTCACCGGAATTGACAGCGCACTATTGTAAAGAAAAAGGATATTGCATCTCTTTTTCTACCATATATCAAGCTGTCAGAGCGGGATTGCTTCCGAACATTAAACCTCAAACTCATTTTCGCAGAAAAGGCAAGAAAAAGCACGCAAAACATGGGAATCACGCAACTATTCATCCGGAACGTACAATCCATGACCGCCCTTCCATAGTCAATGATCGAACACGAATTGGTGACTGGGAAGGAGACACTATTTGCGGAGCCAAAAATAAGAGTTGTCTTGTAACACAGGTTGATAGAAGAAGCCGACTTCTAACCGCTGCCATTTCTCCAAACCATACAATGGTTGAAGTACGAAAAGCTACAAAACACGCATTTGATTTGTTGGAGCTTCCTATGCCAATACATACGATAACTCTGGATAACGGTTCAGAGTTCGCTGACTTTAAAGGCATTGAGCAGGATCTTAATACTACGATCTATTTCGCTGATCCACATGCTCCTTGGCAACGTGGTTTGGATGAGAATACAAATGACATCCTGCGATTTTTCTTTCCAAAAGGTACCGATTTTTCTTTAGTTTCTGAAGATTATCTGTTGAGTGTTGTTCATCTCATCAACTCTCGTCCTCGTAAATGCCTTGATTTCCTTTCCCCCTTGGATTTCATCTCTAAAAAGTGTTGCACTTGACTTGACAATTTGCCGTCCCCCTCCCTCTCGGAGGGAGGCTTTTGTGCGCCATTCTCCTGCGGATAGTGGGTTCGGGCTTCTGCCCGATGGTGCGTGGACTGCCACGCGCTATGCTTGCCCCAGACGCGAGCGTCGGGAAAGCGGAAACTTACTCTTCAACCGTAGGTTGCGTTGCTTTCGAAAAACAAGTTATTGCGTTGTTATGCAGAGTATGGTATAATTAGGATAAAGTTAAAGAATCTGTGGGAGAGGTAATTACTATGACGATAGGTGAAAAAATAAAAATGTTACGAAAGCAAAACAATATGACACAGGAAAAGCTTGCAGAACATCTATGCGTCTCGTATCAAGCAGTCTCCAAATGGGAATGTGGCTTATCAAGTCCTGATCTTTCATTAATTCCTCCACTCACAAAGCTTTTTAATATAAGTGCTGATGAATTGCTGGGAATAACGGAAGCTAATGATGATGTTACAAGGAAAAAGTACAATTCCGCCCTACAAAAATACAGGAAAAGCCAAGATCATAGCGTCAGTTATTGGTGGGCAAAAGAAGCCTGCTTGGCATATCCAAAAGACTTTGATTATTTAGAGTGGCTGGCATTTTCCGAGTATCAGCTTGCCTTTGATGAAAATCTATCGGATAATCCAAGTAGTGAGTTTTTTAATGACCTTATTGAAAACTCCTTGCTCCACTATGAATTTATCATTGAGAATTGTGCGGATACCGACATTTATTCAAAAGCTGTTTTAGGAAAAATTATGCTATTACGATTTTTAGAGCGAATTGAAGAAGCCGATTGGAGTGCAGAATTTGAATACCCAGATATTAACATAAAATCAGCGGCTCAAGCACTATCTCTAATTGAGGAAGGTCAAACATTATTAAACTATTTAGAAAACGAAGATATGTGATTTCCCGCCCCACCTCGCGCGGGGCTTTTCTTTGCTTTCTGCATATCAAAAAAGCCTTCTCCTGTGGGAGAAGGGGGACCGCGTCAGCGGTGGATGAGGAGTTACTTGGAGATTGAAAACACCTCATCCGTCACGCTTCGCGTGCCACCTTCCCCCACTGGGGAAGGCTATTCAATTTTACCGCTAATTTTGCAGAGCCTCGTGTGAGCCTGCTGTTTTACACCGTGTTACTAAACAAATGATTGAATAATAAACAATAATGCGTTAAACGATCTGGAAAATGTAGAATTTCAGGTAATCTGTCTCGGGAACGTTCCACAAAATCGGGTGGTCGGGGGACTGCTGACGCGCCTCGATCTGGCGCAGGGAAACGCCTGCATCCTCGGCTGCGTTGTGCAGCATTTGCTTGAAATAGGTGTCTGTCATGAAGTGCGAGCAGGAGCAGGTGGCAAGATAACCGCCTCTGGGAAGCAGCTTCATTGCCTTGGAATTGATCTCACGGTAGCCTCTGATGGCGTTCTTGAGCGTATCGCGGCTCTTGGTGAAAGCGGGCGGATCGAGGATGATGAAATCGTAATCGCAAGGCACTTTCTTGTTTGCCATGTCGGTCAAAAGCTCGAAAACGTCGGTGCAGACAAAGTCCATTCTGTCCGCAAGACCGTTATTTTGCGCGTTTTTACGTGCCATATTGATAGCTTCCTCGGAAATATCCACGGCGGTGACGTGCGCAGCGCCCGCGATGGCAGCGTTGAGCGCAAAAGATCCCGTGTGCGTAAAGCAATCCAGCACGCGTTTGCCCTTCGCGACCGCGTGAATGGAGGCGCGGTTGTACTTCTGATCCAGGAAAAAGCCCGTTTTCTGTCCGTTTATAACGTCCACGTCGTAAACAATGCCGTTTTCTGCGATTTTCGTCAAGCCGGACGCGTCGTTTTCGGGGCAAAAGCCCTGGAACCAGCCGGTATATTCCTCCATGCCTTCCTTTTGGCGGATGGCGACGTCGTTTCTTTCATATACGCCGTCAATGGTCTCTCCCATACTGCGCAAAACGTCCACAAGCGTGGGGATCAGCACGTGCTTGATGCGCTCAATTCCGAGCGAAAGTGCTTGTACTACAAGGAGATTATCAAATCTGTCCACGGTCAGCCCCGGGAAGGAGTCCGCCTCACCGAAGATAAGTCTGCAGCACTTAAAGTCGTCACCCTTCATGACGCTACGGCGGTAGGAAATTGCGTATTCCAGCCGTCTTTGCCAGAATTTTTGATCAAAAGTATCGTTTGCGTTGCGCGAAAGGATGCGCACGCGGATCTTGGAGGCGCTGTTGTAAAAGCCTGCGCCCAGATATCTGCCCTTGGTGGAGTAGACGTATGCAATATCGCCGTCTGCAACGGGCGTGTCTATCGAGATCGCCTCGTCGGCAAACACCCAAACGTGCCCGCCGCGCAGCATTTTTTCGCCTTTTTCGGTGATCGTGATTTTAGAGAGTTCAGATAGCATAAAAACCTCCGGTTACGTACTGCAATCAGTATAGCACAAAGCCGCGAAATATGCAAGAGGGGAGGGAAAAATAGGTGCTTGTATGTGTGGAGATTGCAGGGAAACCTACGTGCACCCGAAGATAAAATAAAAGGGAATTAATGGAAGCGCTTCAAGAAAAAAGGTAACGGCAGGCAGAAAGCAGGGGGTGCGGGGAGGTGCTGCGTGGAAATGTCGTTAAATTTGTGCAAAATGTCAAGACGTAAAAAAATGACCCTCAAAATTGTGCAACAGTTACAAAGAATGACACCCTAAAATGCATAAAAAATGAATAAACGAGTTTTTCAAAAGGGTAAACAAAATTTACACTAACGCGACGTACGACCCGCAAAACGCCAAATAATGCACAAAAATGGGCGACAATGACGCGGAAAAAGGCGATTATTAGTCAAAAATGAGTAAATAAAAATTACAATTGACAAATTGCAAGGTTATGCAACAGAGATTGCATGGCGCAAAAAACGGAAAATATGAATGTTTGAACAAACGGTGAACGGCGATTTTGCCCGAAAAACGCGCGAAAGAGCCCCGTTTTGACCGAGAAGGTCGCTTGACAGAAAAGTCACTTTGATATATAATAAGCGCATCAATATTAGGGCATTTGCGGACCGTTCCGGGTTGCTTGCAATGGCCTTATTTTTGACCGCTGATATATTTGATGAAAGAATTATCGGCGTGAAAATCTAAAACGGCGGCACATGCCGCCGAAGACAATTGCATAGCAATAATGCTGATGCCACGGGCTGTTTGCAAGGGGCATTCGCGTCTGACGGGCGCGTATGGTCTCTGCGGATAAGTCGGGAGTGAAATTTGGTCGCTCCGAACGGATGCTTGGTCGGTTCCCATGCGCGCGCGTGATCACGCCACGTTACGCGACGCTTGAGAGCAGCAGGCAATTTCCGCGCAAGCGGAGTCCCGCGAGTGCGGATTCTGCCCGCAGTGCATGGTATTATTGGCAAGCACCGTACCCCTAATGTGAGCCGAATTCTCATATCGGCACTCACAGAAGGCCTTGCAAGAGGTCTTCAAAAATCTTGGTAGGAGGAAATTTTATGGGAAAAGCGAAATTTACTAAGCTTCTGTCTTTGATTTTGGCTTTGACCTTCCTGGTTGGTGGCGGAACCGTTGCAACTTTTGCAGCAAGTGACAGTCAGGAAACGTCTACATCTTCGGAAACGCAGGATGCATTGGCTGAGATCAAAGAGCTTTTGAACGCAATTTCGTATGGCGAATACTCTGCGAAGTATTCGGGCGAGGGCTACAAGAAGGCCACGCAGACCATTACGATTGACGCTGCCACGGGCTTTATCGTATCCGATGCGGATGCGGCAGCCGGTGATATCCGTCTTGCGGACAAAGATAAGGACGGCGTAGCCGAGGGCTTGTTCACCTCTTCTGAGGGCGAAGTATCCTGGCTCGTCAACGTGCCCGAAAGCGCAAAGTACGCGATCAAGATCGAGTACTATCCCGTTGTCGGTAAGGCAGCTGCTATCGAGCGCGTATTCAAGATCAATGATAAGGTGCCTTTCGGTGAGGCACGCTATCTGACGCTCTCCAAGAACTGGAGCAGCGAGTACCAGCTTGGTCTTTACCAGGTTGGTTCTTTGGAGGACGTTGCAGACGTATCTGCAATCACCGAAAGCGATCTTCCCGCAGACGTTGCTTCCGCTCTGAAGGAATTCAAGGCTGAAGCAGAGGCAGCAGGTCTGGTTGCAGGCTTTGTTGTCAAGGAGGAGATCAAGCAGAACATCTTCGGTAAGAACAAGACCGAGTACAACGTGTACGCAACGGTTGAGTTCCCCGAGACGTGGACGGTTGCAAATACCGAGTTTGTTGATTCTCACGAGATCCGTTTCTTCAGAAACGATATTGAGAACAACGAGCTGCGTCCCACCGCCGTGCAGACTCCCGAGTGGATCGAGTTCAGCCTGCGCGACACCACCGGCTACTATTCCGGTGAGTATGAGTTCTACCTGGAAGCAGGCGAGAACAAGCTGACCATTCAGGGTCAGAACGAGCCTATGGTCATCAAGTCCATTACGCTGTATCCTGCAGAGGAAGTTGTTACCTATGAGGATTACATCGCGGACCTGACCGCAAAGCTTGGCAGCCTTACTGCAGGTAAGGACGAGATCAAGCTGGAGGCTGAGCACATGCAGAACATGTCCTCCAAGACCATTTACGCGATTGAGGACAGAACCAATGCGGTAACCTCTCCCTCCGATACCACCCGCGTTATGCTCAACACCGTGGGCGGTGAGAAGTGGCAGGGCGCAGGCCAGTGGATCGAATTTACCTTTACCACCACCGAAAACGGTGCGGGCATGTACGATATCGTCACCCGCTTCAGACAGAAGGTGCTGGACGGTATGTTCGTCTGCCGTTCGCTGCTGCTGTACAGCGAGGGTCTTTCCGAGGGCGATGCGGGCTACTACAACGGCTCTCCCTTCGCAGAGGCTCAGAAGCTGCAGTACAATTACGACTCCGCATGGCAGACCACCCAGCTTGCATCCGACGAGCTCGATGCAAACGGTAACGCCAAGGAGTACGCGATCTACCTCGCAGCTAACACCACCTATACACTCAGACTTGAAGTAACCCTCGGTACCATGGGCGATATCGTCCGTGAGGTTGAGGAGATCCTTGAAGTTATCAACGACGACTATCTGCAGATCATCCAGCTGACCGGTACCACCCCCGACGAGTACAGCGATTACAGCTTCTCTCGCGTGATGCCCGACGTTCTGGTCGACATGGTCGTTAACTCCAGAAAGCTTGACAACGATAACCCCGAGAAGTACGGTGTATCCATTGCCGAGCGTCTGACCAACATGGCAGGTCAGAAGTCCTCCAACGTAGGTACGCTGCAGAAGATCGCAAAGCTTCTGCACGATATGGGTACCGATGAGGACGAGATCGCTAAGAACCTGGAAAGCTTGAAGTCTTACATCGGTACGCTGGGTACCTTCCTGTCCAGCGCAAAGACGCAGCCGCTTGAAATTGACTACATGGTCATCCGCGGCAGTGAGCAGTATGGCGCAGATGCTTCCGATTATAATTATAAGGTAAAGGCAAAGGCTAACGTGTTCCAGGCTGCATGGCACGAGATCAAGTCCTTCGTAATGTCCTTCTTCCGTGACTACAACAGCATGGGCTCTATGTCCGTTGTAGACGAGGATGAAGCGCTGGAGGTATGGATCGCAACCGGCCGTGACCAGGCACAGGTTATCAGAAACCTCGTTAACAACGAGTTCAGCCCTTACACCGCTCTCAACGAAAAGGGCGAATACATCGGCGGTACTGCAGTTGACCTTAAGCTGGTCGCAGGCGGCACGCTGCTGCCCTCCATTCTTGCGGGCAAGGGTCCCGATGCTTACCTCGGCCTTGGTCAGGGTGACGTCATCAACTACGCGATCCGTTCCGCACTGCTTGAGGTAGATACCATTGCAAACAACGTCGGTGAGCAGAAGGTCAAGGACGGTTATCTGACCTCCAACACCGAGTGGACCGACACCATCAGCAATTTCAACGATGCTGCTATGCTGGTTCTTGGTGTAGAGAACCCCGACGGTGATATGCACTACTACGGTCTGCCCGAGGCACAGGGCTTTACCATGATGTTCGTTCGTATCGACATCCTGGCAGAGAACGATATCCCTGTTCCCGAGACCTGGGACGATATCCTAGCTGCAATTCCCGACCTGCAGGCAAAGAACATGATGATCGGTCTTTCCACCGACTACAGCGTGTTCCTGTATCAGGACAACGGTGACCTCTATGCAGACGGCGGTATGAGAATCAACCTCGACTCCAAGAAGGGTCTGACCGCATTTGAAAAGATGTGTAACATGTTTACACAGTATAACTTCCCCTACACCTACGACGCAGCTAACCGTTTCAGAACCGGTGAAATGCCCATTCTGATCGCTGACTACGTTGGTATGTACAACCAGCTCAAGGTATTCGCAACCGAAATCGAGGGTCTGTGGGAATTCCGTCCCATGCCCGGTACGCTGTACGTTGACGAAAACGGCGAGACCAAGATCAACAACCAGACCGTATCCTCCGTTGCTGCAAGCGTTATCGTAAAGGGCTGCTCCAACGAGGAAGGCGCTTGGAACTATATCAGATGGTTCACCGGTGCTGACTGCCAGCAGGAATACTCCAACGAGATGGTTGCTATCATCGGTCCTGCAGCTAAGTACAACACCGCAAACAGAGAGGCACTTGCAGAGCTGCCTTGGACCACCGCAGAGCTCAAGCAGATTCAGGCACAGTTCGAGAACCTCGCATCCGTGCCCAACTACCCCGGCTCTTACATTCTGGGCAGATACACCCAGTTCGCATTCCTGTCTGCTTACAACGACAATGCTAACCCCTCCGAGTCTCTGATGAGCTACATTACTACCATTAATAAAGAGATCACCAGAAAGCGTAAGGAATTCGGTCTGGAAACTCTTGAGGTAGACGAGACGCTGGCTTCCAAGCGTATGGAGCAGAGCATGGGTCTGTTGGAGAAGTTCGAGCAGCTTGATACCGCAGGTAAGTACGCTGAAGAGATCGCACACGCAAAGGATGCACTCAAGCGTGAAAACATGGCGGATATCGCAACCGCTTCCGAAATGTTCTATAAGATAGCTTATGAAATCGCCACCGAAGAGAACATCAAGGCACAGTTCGAGGCTATCAAGAACGACGAGCAGAATCCTTGCTACGCATATCAGGTATATCAGTATGCGGAAACTTCCGAGCTTGTTGCATACTGCCTGGCAGATTTCCTGGGTGACGCTGCTGCCGCTCTGGAATCCTATCAATAATTAAGTACCATTATTTCAGATCAAGAAAAGGAGATTAGTGTAAATGTCTAAGAACACAGCAACCAAAAAAGCTGGTACTCGTAAAGACCTTACCAAGACTCAGTGGATCTTGAAAGAGGTGGTACGCAATAAGGTTGCATACTTCATGGTTGCACCTTATATGATTCTCTTTGCAATGTTCACTGTCATGCCTGTCGTACTGTCTATCGTCGTCAGCTTTACAGACTTTAACTTGCTTGAATGGCCCAACTTCGTATTCCTGGACAACTACGTTTCGTTGTTCTTCGATGACGATATCTTCCTCATCGCAATCAAGAATACGTTGATCTTCGCAGTCGTCGTAGGACCTGTGTCCTACCTGATGTCCTTCCTGGTAGCGTGGTTCATCAATGAGCTGCCTCCCAGAATCAGAGCGCTTGTCACTCTGGTCTTCTACGCTCCCTCCATCGGTGGTAACGTTTACTTGATTTGGGGTACGCTTTTCTCGGCAGACTCCTACGGTTGGGCAAACGCAACCCTGATCAAATTAGGTATTATCACAAAAGAAATCGCGTTCTTCCAGAATGAAAAGTGGGTCATGCCCCTTTGTATCGTAGTTGCACTCTGGATCTCGCTGGGTACTTCGTTCCTTGCATTCATCGCAGGTTTGCAGGGTATCGACCGTGCACAGTTTGAGGCAGGCGCGGTTGACGGTATCAAGAACCGTTGGCAGGAGCTTTACTACATCACGCTGCCTAACATGAAGCCGCAGCTGATGTTCGGTGCAGTCATGGCAATCACCGGTGCGTTCGGCTTCGGTGGCGTCGTTGACGCACTGTGCGGATTCCCGTCCGTAAACTACGCAGCACACACCATCATGCACCACCTCAACGACTACGGTGGTATGCGTTTTGAAATGGGTTACTCCTCGGCAATCGCCGTAATCCTGTTCTGCATCATGGTAGGTGCAAACTCCCTGGTTAAGAGAATGCTTTCGAAGGTAGGTACGTAATATGGCAAAGCTTAGAACAAGAAAACATAAAGTCGTACTTGCCCGTTCTGCGGGAGGCGACGCGGGTATCACGTTTGTACTCGTTATTCTCGGTGCATTCATGTTCCTTCCCATGCTGTACGTGCTCATGCAGTCCGTAAAGCCTTTGGATGAGCTTTGGATGTATCCCCCCAGATTTTACGTTATGTCCCCCACGCTGGATAACTTTATTGACCTGTTCAACCTGATGAACACCTCTTGGGTTCCGTTCTCTCGTTACATTTTCAACACCGTGTTTACTTCTGTAGCGGGTACCTTCGGACACCTGTTCCTGGCTTCTCTTGCAGCATATGCGCTGGCAAAGATCAAGTTCCCGGGCAGAGGCTGGATGTTCCAGGCAGTTCAGCTGTCCCTGATGTTCAACGCAACCGTTACCGCAATCGCATCCTTCATGCTGATGTCCTTGCTGCACTTCGTTGATACATACTGGGCAATCATCGTTCCCGCATGGTGCTCTTCGCTGGGTCTTTACCTGATGAAGCAGTTCATGGACACCAACGTAAACGACTCTGTGCTGGAGTCTGCAAGACTTGACGGCGCAAGCGAGCTCAAGACCTACTGGGTCATCGCAATGCCCATGGTTAAGCCCGCGTGGCTGACGCTGATCATCTATTCGTTCCAGGGTCTTTGGAACGCAGGTGCTTCGATGTACATCCACTCCGAGCAGCTCAAATCCTTTAACTACGCAATTGGCCAGATCACCGCAGGCGGTATCGCGCGTGCAGGTGCAGCCGCAGCTTCTACGGTTATTATGATGATGGTTCCGATCACGGTATTCGTGGTATCGCAGTCCAACATCATTGAAACCATGGGCTCGTCCGGTATGAAAGACTAAGACAGGAGGGAAGAATCGTGAAAAAGCTTACAATTATATTAAGTGTACTGTTCTCGATCATGATGGTCGCTTCCTGCCTGGTCCTTCCTGCTACGGCAAGCTCCGCATATCAGACCTACACCTACTCCATCGACGGATACGCGCTGTATTCGCCTGATGCTTACACCGCTGACAAGGTTGTTGATTCCGCTTACATGGGACTTGACGTTCCGATCGACAACCCCGGCGACCTGATCTGTGACGACCAGGGCAACGTTTACATTGCAGATACTGCAAACAACCGTATCGTTGTTCTTGACCGTTACTACAAGCTCAAGTTCACCATTTCCGCCTTCCGTAACGGACAGGGCGTTATGGACAGCCTGAGCGCACCCCAGGGTGTATTCGTTTCCGAGCGTTACATCTGGGTATGTGACACCGGTGCAAACCGTATCGTCGTGTTCAACCGCGACGGTTCGTTCAGCCGCGTCATTGAAGAGCCCGAATCTCCTCTGTTCGATGACAACTCGGTCTATAAGCCGGTTGCTATCGCAGTAGATAAGTACGAAAAGCTGTACGTCGTATCCTCCACCACCTACCAGGGTATCATCGTAATGACCAGTAGCGGTGAGTTTACCGGCTTTATCGGTGCACAGGCAGTTACCATTTCCGCTTGGGAGATCGTTTGGAGAAGATTCCAGACCGAAGAGCAGAGAGAGAACTCCGAGACCTACGTTGCAACCGAGTACAACAACATCGCACTCAACGGCGACTTCATTTACGTAACCACCTCCACCATCGACGAGGGCTCCGTTGCAGGTACCATTACTGCAAAGGATAAGACCGGTAAGTACGCACCCGTTAAGCTGCTCAACCAGGCAGGTGACGAGATCATGCGTCGTAACGGCTTCTATCCGCCTTCCGGTGAAATCGATATCTTCGGTGCAAGATCTACCGACGCCTCCAAGGGCGTTCCTACCGGTGTTTCCACGCTGATCGACGTAGCAAGCGGTCCTGAGCAGACCTGGTCTATCATCGACGAAAAGCGTAGTAAGATCTACACCTACGACTTTGACGGTAACCTCCTGTTCGCCTTCGGTGATAAGGAAGGTAACATGCTGGGTAATATCTCCAGCATTGAGGCGATCTGCTATCAGGGCGACACCATGCTGATCCTGGACAAGGATAAGGATACCATCACGGTATTCGAGCGTACAGAGTACGGTGACGTACTGCTGGATGCGATCGCAGCAGAGAACCGTCAGGACTACAACGAGGCGATCAACCTCTGGACTGACGTTCTTAAGAGAAACTCCAACTTCGACGCAGCCTACATCGGTATCGGTCAGGCAATGTACCGCAGAGGTGATTTTGAGGAATCCCTTGAATACTTTGAGGCTGCTTATGATACCGACAACTGGTCCAACTCCTACAAGGACATCAGAAAGGAATTCATGTCCAAGTACTTCCTGTTCCTTCTGATCGGTATCGTAGCACTGATCGTTGTTGTCCTTCTTGTGGCTAAGTATATCGGCAAGGTCAACAAGAGAATTAAGAAGGCTGATCAGAGAAGAACCTACTGGGAGGAGCTGCTATATGCGTTCTACGTCATGCTGCATCCTTTCGACGGCTTCTGGGACCTCAAGCACGAGCGTCGCGGCTCGCTGCGCGGTGCGGTTACCATCAACCTCATCGTCATTCTGTCCTTCTTCTACCAGTCTATCGGTCAGGGATATCTGATGAATCCCTACGGCGGCTTCTCTACCATTTGGGCACAGGCAATTTCGGTAATGGTTCCTCTGCTTCTGTTTGTCACCGCAAACTGGTGCTTGACCACTCTGTTTGAAGGTGAAGGCAGCTTCAAGGATATCTACATCGCATGCTCTTACAGTATGATGCCCATTCCGTTGCTGGTCATTCCCGCAACCATTTACTCCAACTTCGCAATCGCCACCGAGGTCGAGCTGATCGCTCTGGTCACCACCCTCTCTTTCTTGTGGATGGGTGTCCTGATCTTCTTCGGCACGCAGGTAACTCACGACTACTCCATCGTAAAGAATCTGATCACGATTCTTGGAACAGTGCTTGGCATGGTATTTATCATGTTCATTGCAATCCTGTTTACCACGCTCGTTGGTAAGCTGGTATCCCTGGGTACCAACATCGTCACCGAGCTGCAGTACCGCATGTAACGCTACAGATAGGAGGGAAAGGTAATTTATATGAAAAATCAAATCAAATTTATCTCTTTGCTCTTAGCTGTAATGTTGATGCTGGGTTCTCTGAGCGTGCTTTCCATCTTCAGCGCATCCGCTGCTGAGGAGGAAACCGACAAGGAGACCACCGACAAGAAGGAAGAGGTCGAGGAGACCATTGACTACACCACGCTGGTGTTCACAAATCCCGAGGAAAAGCTGGCATCCATGCTTGACAGAAATGGCAAGGAAGGTCCTTGGCTGACCAAGGGCGACTACGAGCTTTACGTAGACGCTTTCTCGGGTGAAGTTGCATACCGCAACACAAAGACCGGTGAAATTCTGTTCACCAACCCCTATGATATCGGTACTTCCACTCTTGGTTCTACCAACACCAAGAACGAGCTGCTCTCGCAGATCGTCATTCAGTACACCGATAACAACCAGTCTCCCACCTTCGTGAGCTACGAAATGGCAGCTCTGAAGGATCAGATCACAGTGAAGCAGATCAAGAACGGTATCCGCGTACAGTATACGCTGGGTAGAGAACAGGCAAGAAAGCTGGTTCCCGGTATGATCAGCGTTGAGCGTTTTGAGGAAGTCATCTGTGCTCCCGCTCTGGAAAACGGTATCTCCGAATTCGACTACAGTAAGCTGACCGCTTACTACCTCAAGAAGTCTCTTGAGGGTCTGTCCGAGAGAGCACGTGCCGAGTTGATCGAAGTATTCCCCATCGTAGAAAAGATGGAAGTTTACGTATTCGACGATAAGGCATCCGAGGTCGAGAAGAACAGAATCGAGGGCATGATCAAGACTTATTGCCCCGAGTACACTTACGAAGAACTGGATGCTGACCACGCTGAGACCGAATACGAGGCACAGGATAAGAACCCGCCTCTGTTCAAGCTGTCTCTGGAGTACACGCTGGATGAAAACGGCATGACCGTCAGACTTCCCGCTAACGGTATCCGCTTCAACGAGCAGATGTATCAGCTGGAATCCTTGCAGGTTCTGCCTTACATGGGCGCAGGTAACAGCGCGTATGAAGGCTATACCTTCTATCCCGACGGCGCAGGCTCGCTCTACGAGTTTGACGACATCGCAGACACCAAGACCAGAACCGTAAGAGGTAAGGTCTACGGCACCGACTTTGCTTACCACAGCATCACCGGTACCTATCAGCAGGCTATCAGATTCCCCGTATTCGGCGTTGTTGAAAACACCGTTTACTACGATTACATCGAGACCACCGTGGACGAAGAGTCCGGTGAGGAGATCAAGGAAGTCACCACCCTGTCCGGCGCACTCGTAGATCAGATCAACAGATACTACGAAACCGCAACGGGTGCGGACACTCCTCCCGCGCTTGTAACCAAGTACGGTGCACTCATCGGTAACACTGCTATTGAGTCCGTAAAGCGCGAGCAGGATCGCGGTTACGTTGCCATCATGGAAGAGGGCGACGCTCTGACCGATATCATGACCTATCACGCAGGCTCTCTGAGTGATTACAACACCGTAAAGATGGTATTCAACCCCAGACCCAGTGACTCCTACAACCTGCAGGACTCCATTTCCGTAGGTTCGGACGCTACCTGGACGGTTGTAAGTGAAAGAAAGTACGTAGGTAACTATAAGATCCGTTACGTCATGCTGGGCGATGACGATCTGGCAGCCGAAAAGGGCGTTACCGACTACTACGAAACCTCCTGGATGGGTATGGCACTGGCATACAGAGATTATCTGGACCGCGGCGGCTACCTGACCAGATTGACCGCAGAGCAGGTTGGTGAAAACATTCCTCTGTACATCGAAACCTTCGGTGCTCTGGAAACCACCCAGAGAATCATGTCCATTCCCGTGGACGTTATGACTCCTCTGACCACCTTTGAGGACGTTAAGACCATGTACGACGAGCTGGCAGCTGAAGGCGTGACCAACATCAACTTCAAGCTGACCGGTTATGCAAACGGCGGTATGTTCTCCACCGTGCCTTCCAAGCTCAAGTGGGAAAAGGCAGTCGGCGGTAAGGACGGCTTCCAGGCTCTGGTTGATTATGCAGCAGAAGTTAACGCTAAGGGCGACGGCAGCAACATGGGCATCTTCCCGGACTTCGACTTCTCCTACATCAGCTACACCGACACCTTTGACGGCGTAAGCAGAGATAAGGACGCAGTTAAGACCATCGACGACCGTTATGCAAGCTACCGTGAGTATTCTGCAACCAAGCAGAAGCACGAAAGCCACTTCCAGCTGGCAATCTCCCCCTCGAGATTCAGCAAGTTCTATGAAAAGCTGACCGCAAACTACCTCCAGTACGATAACGTAAACGGTATTTCCGTCAGCACCCTGGGTAACACCCTGAACTCCGACTTTGACGAGGATGATCCTTACAACCGCGAGGACTCCAAGGAATTCGTAGCAAACGCTCTTGATTACCTGTCCGGCTTGAAGAACAATCAGGGTCAGGAAATTGAGCTGATGAGCGAAGGCGGTAACGCATTTACCTGGAAGTTCCTTGACCACCTGCTGGACGTTTCTCTTGACTCCAGCCGTAACAACGACGCAGCACATGCAGTTCCTTTCGTAGGCGTTGTACTGCACGGTTACGTAAGCTTCACCGGTGCTCCTCTGAACATGGAAGGTAATATTCAGTACGCAATGCTCAAGGCAATTGAGAATGGCGCTGCTCCTTATTACATCCTGTCCTACCAGAACACTCAGAACCTTAAGGAATACGAGCTGCTCAGCCACTACTACTCGGTTCGTTACGACATCTGGAAGGATGACGTGATCGATCTGTACGGCGAGCTCAACGGCGTGCTCGGCGACGTTCAGGATAAGCTGATCATTGATCACGAGTTCTGGACCGGTACCCGCGTACCCGACAGCGACGAGCTGCTTGACGATATCAAGAACGTGCTTGACAGCTTCATCTATGATGAAGAGAACGCAGGCGAAGTCCTTGCACTCAAGGATAAGCAGGCAGTCAGCATCGCAAGAAAGCATGCAAGAGAAGCTGCAGAAGCTGCAATTGCGTCCCTGGACGATGCAGCAACCGCATTCAAGCAGGCAAACGACATGTACGTGCCTTTCCTGTCCGACGTAGCAGCTCTGGAAGAGTACAAGGCAGGCTACGATGCAGTTCTTGCAATCAAGTCTGAGGCAGAGTATGAATCTTATGCAGAGTATTCTGATGCAGAAGAAGGCACCGAGGAATACGATCTGTATCAGGAATACCTGAATTACAGAAGTGCTAAGAGTAGATACAATACTACCAGAAACAGACGTCTGAATGACATCGTAAACATTTACAACTACTACGCAAAGGCACAGAAGGCGCTTCTCGACGTTCAGATGCACCTTGATAATGCTAAGGCTGCCGTTGAACTGATCAAGGCAACCGAGGGCATGCTGCCTGAGCTGATCTCCGAGGCTGAAGCTTACAGAGATCTGACCGATAAGTACCTCAACGGTGCTGACTTTGCTATCCTGAAGGATAGATACGCAAAGGATGAAAATAAGGATTCCTACACTGTTGAAGCTGACGTATCTGCTATGGAAGCTCTGATCCAGCAGTACGTAGCAGAAAACTTCGACGCAGGCGTTGCAGCCTTCGACGAGGCTATTGCAAAGGCAGAAGCTGTTTACGCAGCAGCTAAGGAAGCTTATGACGAGGCAATTGCCGAGGCAGAGGGCGATGCAGAAAAGATCGCAGCAGCAGAAGCAAAGCTTGCTGAAGCAGCTACCAAGCTGGAAACCGGCAAGACCACTGCTTACAACGATCTGATCGCTGCTTGCGCACTCAAGACCGTTACCATTGAATCCGGTGTTGAGGGTGAAGAGGCAACTACCGTTGACCAGAACGCAGAGGTTGAAAAGCTGGCTCACTTCGTTTACGATTACGCTAAGCTTTACAAGACCGACGTTGCAAACCTGGCTAAGTACTACGCAATGGTTAAGCTGAGTGACTACAGCGCGGAATACAAGAATTCTCTGACCGAGACTCTTGTAAAGCCTGAGCTTGATTTCACTCAGGATTCCTTCACAACCGCAGCAACCAGCGCGTTTGCTCTGTTTGAAGACGTATCCAATATCGTGATCAACGGCGGTTATATTACCAAGGCTGAGATCGATAAGCGTATCACTCCTGTTGGTCCTTCCGGCGGTGAAGACAAGGAAGAGGAGCAGGAAGTATTTGACAAGTATGCAGTTGAGGAAGGCTCCATCGTTATCGTTACCTACGGTGGCAAGAACGGTGTTGACTCCGATGCATATAAGTCTATTATTCTCAATTACAACAACTTCTCCGTTAACGTGGAATACGAGGGTATGATCTACACTCTGCCCGCATACGGTTACGTTGTTGTGATGCAGTAAGAAAGGGAGGTGTAGAATATGACGAATGACGCAAAGCTTCAGAATACCATGACCAAGAAGTCTGCGCCCAAGAAGAGAAAAATCGCCTCCTTGGATAAGCGTAAGTCGCGCATCGGTTGGTATTTCGTATTACCTTTCCTGATCGGTTTCGCACTGATCTACCTGCCCGTTATTTTCGACTCCGTAAAACTCAGCTTTTTCAAAATCAACATCCTGCAGGGCGGCGGTTACTCGCTGACCCCTGTAGGGTTTGAGAACTATCAGTACGCACTGTTTGAAGACCCCGATTTCGTTCAGGTTTTGATCTCGGGTATGAAAGAACTGGCGTTTGATATCCCCGCAATTATCATTTTCTCGCTGTTCATGGCAGTGCTGCTCAACCAGAAGATGATTGGTAGAGCTGCATTCCGTGCAATCTTCTTCATCCCCGTTATTCTTGCAACCGGTCTGATGCAGACCGTTGAAGCACAGAACATTCTGGGCTCCTACATGGATAACGCAAGTGGTATCGACGACGGTTCCGGATCAAGTGCTGCGGGCGACATCGTATCCGTTATGGATATTGAGCGTTTGTTCGCTAACATGAAGGTCGGTACGGAACTGATGGAAATGGCTGTCGGCTGGATCAACAACATTTACGATATCGTAAACCGTTCCGGCGTACAGATGCTGATCTTCCTGTCCGCACTGCAGTCCATTTCTCCCGCGATCTACGAGGCGTGCCGTATTGACGGTGCAACCGCTTGGGAAACCTTCTGGAAGATTACCTTCCCCATGCTCAGCCCGATGATTCTTGTAAACGGCGTTTACACCATCGTTGACGCGCTGACCACGCAGTCCAACTCGGTAATGTCGTTCATCAAGTCGGTCAAGAGCTCGGCAGCAGACGGCGACGTTATTGCCAGCTCGATGTCCTGGATGTACTTCCTGATCGTCATTGCAATCGTATCTTTGGTTGCACTGATCTTCTCGTCGTACGTATTCTATCAAAGAAGAGATTAAGGAGGTGAGGAAAGAATGAATGCACAAAACTTGCAAAATAAGCCCAAGGTTTTAAAAGAAAGCAAGAACAAGATCAAGGTTGACTTCGAAAGAACTGATGCCAAGACTCGTTTCAAGGAAAAGTACATCAGCTTCTTCTTCCTCACTAAGGTAGTCTGGTTCGTATTCAGACTGGTACTGCTGGTAGGTATTTCCTACGTAGTTCTGTTCCCGTTCATTTCCAAGATTGCAGGCTCCTTCATGGCTCCTGAGGATTTCGTAGACGTTACCGTACGTCTGATCCCCAAGAACTGGACGCTGGATATTTACAAAGGCGTTCTGACCGAGCTGAACTATTGGGAAGCATTCGGCAACACGCTTCTGCTTTCGGGCAGCTGCGCACTGCTGCAGACCTTCGTCTGTGCAACCATCGGTTACGGTTTTGCTAAGTACAAGTTCAAGGCTAACGGTCTGATCTTCCTTCTGGTTATGCTGACCATGATCGTTCCTCACCAGACTCTTGAGCTGTCTCTGTTCATGAAGTTCCGTTATTTCGACCTGTTCGGAATTCTGTCCTTCTTCAGCGGCGGTGCATCGGTTGGTATTGAAGCGATCGACAACATTCTGGGCATGATCAAGATTCTGCCTTGGCCCAACGGCATTAACATGTGTAACACGTACGCTCCCTTGCTGGTTCTGTCGGCAACGGGTCTGGCGTTCAAGAACGGTCTGTACGTCTTCATGCTCAGACAGTTCTTCCGCGGCATTCCGGACTCTCTGGAAGAATCCGCATACATCGACGGTGCGAGCAACTTCAGAACCTTCATTCAGATCGTTCTGCCCATGTCCGTACCTATGCTGATCACGGTATTCCTGTTCTCGTTCTGCTGGCAGTGGACTGACAACTTCTACACGGAGCTGTTCTTCACGACCACCAAGACGGTACTGATGCCTGACATCATTGATATTCCCAAGTCGCTCAAGACCGACTATGCAGGCCAGAGCCTGTATTACGCAGCGATCAGAAACACCTGCGGTCTTTGCATTATTGCACCGCTGGTCATTCTGTACCTGTTCGGACAGAGATATCTTGTTGAAGGTATCGAGCGTTCGGGTCTGACCGCAGAATAATCAAACAAACAAAGGCTGTCGCGAAAGCGACAGCCTTTCTTGTTTAGCACCACCACACGGACGCCCTATTTTGAGAGTTTTTGCGTCGCTTTTTGCAAAAAGCGCCCGCAGTCGAGGGCGCGCAGCCCTCGTCGCGCCCGCAGGCGCGAAATATCTTATTCGCCGTTTTTTTGGTTCTTTTTTTGCGGCTACTTGCTCAAAAAAAGAACGGAGAGAATTTTATCAATGTAAACCGTAGGGATATTATGTGAGAAAACCCTTTCCGTTCTTTTTGAGCAAGGAGCTGCAAAAAGAACCAAAACCAGCGTTAAAGAAGTTTCGCCCGTTGCGACGCGCGCCGAGGGCTTCGCGCCCTCGCCCTGCGCCGCCTTTTGAAAAAGGCGG
>JAZOVZ010000105.1:0-2954 GCA_045658965.1 Eubacteriales bacterium | reverse complement strand
CTTCGGTTAGAAGTATTAGATAGCACAAAATGGCATTAATCTACCCAAATTCTGTAACGCAACAACTGTGCTTCAATATTGTTTGTGGTATCGCCGAGTATGCTACAGATCACCAACCGTCTCCGGGTTAATACTCCGCATGCTCCAGACGCTCCAGGCATACCGCAAGCCTTGCAAGATCCACGCCCGCAATGACCTTGTCGTCATATTCGGTGTTTTCAAACAGGAAATCGCAGTTGTCAAGCACACCCTGCTCGATGCGCTTCAGCTCGGCATAAAGCGCAACCTGCTCCTCTGTTGCCTCTCCCGCATCGATCATGTCGGAAAGCTGGCTAAAACCAAACGGCTTATCGGCGTCCTCAAATAATACGTCAATGTGTATGGCGGCAATGGTGCCGAGATGTGCAACATATCCGACTTGGAAGGTATATCCATCCACGTAGTCATATTCGACAGCGTTGGTTCCCAAGCTTTTGTTTTCCACAAGCATACCGGAGGATGCAACGGAGCCATACGGTCCCGCCTTGCAAGGGTCTTTTTGGTTCAATGCCTGACGTATGAGCGAAAAGAACAAATCCTCATCTATTGTTTGCAGCTCAATATCATCCTTGCCAAGTGCGAGCAGTTCTTCTACCGTCATATGCTCCTTTGCATTATAGCCCAAGAGATTGGAGATAGTTTCCATGTCCTCCCCTCTGCCCTGCACCGTACTATTTCTTCCCCAACTGATAAAGGCAGGTCCGTCGGGATATTCCTCTGTTGTACTATAGCGAATATTTTTCACCTGCCATAAATAAGGAGATTCATCATATTTTCCGATATTCTTGTAGGTATAAGAAAACGTATAAACCCACCCGTCATCGGTCACGTGCATTGCAACCTTTTGCTTATAAGGAAAATGCGGATGTTTGTCTTTTCCAAATTGATGCTCAGAATCCTTGCAGGAGGCAAATGATATCATCAAAATACAGATTAGAAACAAACAACCGATCTTTAATCTATTCTTTCCAAACATAGTTTTTCTCCTTATTATTGTGACATTCTCCCTGTAAGACCTATAGGTCTTACAGGGAGATACCTACGGTTCAACTATATTAGTGCAATAACATATTGCATCAATCAATATCATATTTGAAAATCAATCAATCCAATATCTATAGTACAATAGCCCCGACGGGATATTGTTTGTTGTGTCACCTAATTTCCATTGAACCTTTGCGTCGATATACAGTTCAACTCCCGGTGCGTACTCGATGATTTCAGCAATTGGATACAGTTCCACTCGTTCATAGGATATAACTCGGTAATCACCCTCGGAATCACGACCAAACGTACCAATATATTTGCATACTTGGTCGTCCTCATAGCCATCAGCACTGCTCTTGTCTTCTTCCATTAGCATAATTGTTATAGTACGATTGGTATTTCTAACAAAACCATCCGGCATACAAAAAGAGGTGACATAGAAATAAACACCTACATTTCCCGAGTCAGGATTTGCGAACTGTGAAGTTAGGTTTTGAGTCTCATCTCGCCCCCACTGTCGTGTGACATACTGAGGAGAATCGGTATAGCCGGAATATCCATAGTGGTCAGCAAACACTTCGATGCAAGCCATACTGCAAAGCACCACTGCAAGCAGAATGGCAATAACTGTTTTCTTATACGATTTCATGGTAACCGCCTAAATTATTTCAATGTAAATTGTGATATTAACGCAGGACAAACCATTGAAATTGTTGCCCATTGGACTCTCCTTCTTCCCCAAATCGCATCGCCATGTCAAAACAAGTCTTCCATATCCTCCACGCAATGAACGCTTTCCTCGCGTATCAGAACCCCATGCATATTCAATTATGCTTTCATGGTAATTATAACATATATTTCCAGCCTTGTCAATGCATGTTTTGTATAAATTGTCCGTACTAATTTCATGCATTCTGTTAAGAGCAAATACTACATAACGGTGGCAAGGACGGTGCCTTGTATGCGTCCGTTGTTACATTGTGCCGAAGGCGGGCGTTCGCATTTCGCCTTTGTCGCAACATTCCTCTCCGACACGCAACGCCCCACCAATTCTGCATTCTGCATTCTGCTTCATTCTGCTTCATTTTGCTGCATTTTGCCCGCTGCATTTCTTTGATTTCCTCTTGCACTGCGGCGACAAATGTGCTATACGTTGAGCCAAGCCACGCGGGTCATATCCTTGTAGCTGCCTGCCGAAAAGCCCTTGTGCGCGCGTGCGGTGGGACTTTTGACGTAGGCGTTGGACACCACGTGCGCCAGCTGCGAGGTAAAGGCGATCATGCGGTCATGCTCGTCCGCCGTGCTGACCGTGATCGAGCCAAAGCCCATGGGGGCAAGCAGATTTTTGACCTTGCCAAGCAGGGCAATGTCATCATAGGTGGGGGGCACGATGACCATAGGCGCGCCCGAGAACAGGTTTGCCCGCGCGTACTTGACGCCCGAGTTGTGCGTGCCCGACCAAAATCGGCTTTGAGAGCAATCTCAAAGCCTTTTTGGTCGCGGTGACAAGATTCAAGAACTTAGCTTTGCGCCAATATTTTGCGATGTTTTTTAGATAACAGAGCGCAAAGCAATCAAATGCTTCGCATTTGAGAAGTCCCAATCGGTAAGCTTCAAACGAAAATCAAAAAAGGAAGGACGAGCCTTCCTTTTTTATTTTGGTCGAGGTGACAAGATTCGAACTTGCGACTTCTACGTCCCGGACGTAGCGCTCTACCAAACTGAGCCACACCTCGCTATTAAATTTATGTGAGCGCCTACGCGCGCTCTTCCTGTTGTAACTAAGGCTCTGCCGTCGCAAGCCGTGGTTTGCTCGCCACAGCCTAAGTTACTGCCACTCCTTAGTACTCGCTTGATCTGCCGTATGGCAGCGCTCGGACACGTCCCCAAGCAGAGCCACACCTCGATATTAGATTTAGTATGGCAGT
>JAZOVZ010000104.1:0-5198 GCA_045658965.1 Eubacteriales bacterium | reverse complement strand
TATCAGCGCTGCCCTGTGCCAAGCGCAGGGGGGAGAGCGCGAATCCAAACGGTTTCTGAGCGTAATATCCCCATAGAAAAAAGCAGAAGCCTACAAAGACTTCTGCTTTTGCTTTATTTGCCGCTAATATCTCAGCCCCATCGGCGGATTTTTTTGTTTTATAAAGTTTTTGACTTCATGCTTAATGAAGCGCCTTTTTTGTGTATTTACTTGATCCAAAGCACTCTTGCGTCGCCCTCGATTTCGGTCTGCAACCCCTCGGGGATGTAGACGCTTGCGCCTGCCGTCAGGGAAATATCCTCGCAGCCGTCGCACGCAAGGGTGGCGCTGCCTTCCAGGCACAGCACGCAGCGAATGTCGGCGGGAATGGATGCCTTGCCCTGCAGCGTCAGCTCCCACGTGGCAAACTTCTCGCATTCCGCCAAGGTGCGCAGCTTGCCGCCCGCAATGGCCTTGATCTCGCCTACCTGTCCGCAGGGAAGGGTATAGGGCTCGGTGACGCTGACGTCCAGCGCTCTTTGCACGTGCAGCTCACGCGGCTTGCCGTCCGCACCCACGCGTCCCCAATCGCTGACGCGGTAAGTGACGTCGGAGTTTTGCTGCACCTCCGCGATCAGAATGCCCGCACCGATGGCGTGCACCGTGCCCGCAGGGATGAAGAAAACGTCACCCGACTTGACGGGATAGGATCTGACCGCCTCTTCGGTCGTGTCGTTTTGAATGTGCGCGGCAAAATCCTCGGTGGTCATGCTGCGCGCAAAGCCGCAGATCAAAGCAGCACCGGGCTGCGCGTCCAGCACGTACCACATCTCGGTCTTTCCCTTGCTTTGGTGGTGCTCTTGTGCGTATGCATCATCGGGATGCACCTGCAGGGAAAGCTTGTCGCGCGCGTCGATCAGCTTAACGAGGATGTCGGGCGCACTCTGTCCCCAAGCGGCAAGGGTTTCTTCCAGGGTCTTGCCCGCAAAAGCACCGTTGCGTACCGTGCTATGACCGTTTTTGTGCGTGGAGAGCACCCACGCCTCTGCCGTAATATCGTAGTCGCTTTCTATATGAAAACGCGTTTTCAGTTGATCACCGCCCCACAGATAATCCTTGACGGCGGGCTTTAAGAGTAAGGGATACATATTTATCCTCCGAAAAATCTTTTTATTGACATACTGCCGTATTTATTATATAATAAAAAGTGAGTAAAAGTCAAGTTTTTTTCAAAAAAGGAGGGGAAAAGCCGTGCAGCCAATGGCTCTGATCGAATTTTTGGGCGTGGTGGAAAAGCTCAAATGTAACACGCGCCATTCCTGGACGTCCTCGGGGCGCAGAGAGTCGGTTGCCGAGCATTCCTGGCGGCTCTCACTGCTTGCCTTGCTGTGCGCGGACGAGTACCCCGAGCTGGATATGAATAAGGTGGTGCGCATGTGCATCATCCACGATCTTGGCGAGGCGATCACGGGGGACGTGCCGTCCTTTGAAAAGACCGAGACCAATGAAATGACCGAACGCGAGGCGTGGGATAAGCTGATCTCCATGCTCCCTGAGCCTTATGCGGGCGAATTTGCCGCTCTGTATGCGGAAATGGAGGCGAAAGAGACGCCCGAAGCGCGGCTTTACAAGGCGCTGGACAACATGGAAGCGGTCATTTCGCATAACGAAGCGTCCTTGGACACGTGGATCCCCTTGGAATACGAGTTAAATCTGACCTACGGCGAGGAAAATGCCGCATGGTCGCCCTATACGCAGGCGTTGCGCGCACATCTTGCCGCGCAGACCAAGCAAAAAATTCAAAATTCGGAGGTAGAGCATGCAACACAGAACGGTTAATTTCTCGCAAACCCGCATCACGGGCGGATTTTGGAAGCAAAAGCAGGCACTTGTGCGCCGCGTGACCACGGGGGCGGTGTACGATCGCTTTTTTGATACCGGCAGAATTGATGCGTTCCGCTTTGATTGGAAAGAGGGCATGCCGAACAAACCCCACTTTTTCTGGGATAGCGACGTGGCAAAATGGGTAGAGGGCGCGGCGTATCAGATCGCCGTCAAGCCCGATGAAAAGCTCGAGAAAAAGATCGACGCGCTGGTTGACCTGATTGCGCGAAACCAGTGCGAGGACGGGTATTTCAACATCTTCTTTACCGTCGTGCAGCCCGAAAACCGCTTTACCAACAGGGATTGGCACGAGCTGTACTGCGCAGGGCACCTCATGGAGGCAGCCGTGGCGTATTACGAGGCTACGGGCAAGGATAAATTCCTTTGCTGCATGTGCCGCTATGCCGATTACATTGAAAAGAGATTTGTCAAGGACGCAGATACGCCCTTTATGACCCCCGGGCACGAGGAGATCGAGCTTGCCTTGGTGCGTCTGTACGAATGCACGGGTGAGGTGCGCTACCTGCAGCTTGCCAAGCACTTTGTGGATACGCGCGGACACGACGAGATCCACGTTCCCGATTGGATGGATCCCTCCTATTCCCAAAGCCACGCCCCCGTGCGCCAGCAGAAAACGGCGGAGGGACACGCCGTGCGCGCCATGTACCTCTATTGCGGCATGGCAGACGTGGCGCATTATACGGGGGATCGCGAGCTGCAAGCCGCTTGCGAAGCGTTGTTTGATAACGTGGCAGGTCGCCGCATGTATATCACGGGCGGCATTGGATCGAGCGGTGCGGGTGAAGCATTTACCGTGGATTATGATCTGCCCAATCTGATCTCGTACACCGAATCCTGCGCGGCACTCGCCCTTGCGCTGTTTGCCAACCGCATGCTGCGTTTTGGCGCGGATTCCAAGTATTCCGACGTGGTCGAGCGCGTTATTTACAACGGATTTTTGTCCTCACTCTCCTTGGACGGTAAGAGCTTTTTCTACCAGAATCCCTTGGAGATCATGCCGCGCATGCACAAGCGTGACGTCAGCGTGCACCACCGCAGCGTCAATCTGCCGCCCATGCAGCGCAGCGAGGTGTTTGCATGCTCCTGCTGCCCGCCCAATATCGTGCGCTTTATTCCCTCAATCGCCAATATGCTGTATTCGGATGACGGCGAGGTGATTTACGTGCACCAGTTTATCGAGAGCGTGACCACCATCGAGCGAGAGGGCAAGATGCTTGTGCTGGAGCAGGTGACCAAGTATCCCGAGAACGGCAAGGTCAAAATCAAGCTGACGGGCGGGGACGCAAGGATCGCGGTGCGCATTCCCGGCTGGTTTGACGGATATACGGGCAAGACGGACAAGGGATACGCATATTTTGACGTCAAGGACGGCGAGGAGCTGGTATTCGACTTTACCATGAAGCCGGTATTTATCGAGGCGCGCCCCGAGGTGGTCTTTGACGCGGGCAAGTATGCCGTGCAAAGAGGCCCTGTCATTTATTGCATGGAGGGCAAGGATAACGGCGAGCTTTTGCGCGATATGACGTTGGACAGCCGCGCAAGATTCAAGTACGGCAAGCACCCGACGCTGGGTGTGCCGCAGCTGACTGTGCGCGCGTATCGCACCGTGCGTGATGAAAATGCGCCGCTGTACCGTCAAAAAACACAAAATAAGGAGAAAGTAGAGGCTGTGCTCATTCCGTACTATGCTTTTGCCAACCGCGGCGAGAGCGAAATGCAGGTATGGCACTTTGTCAAGTAAGTATACATGAAAGAATTCAGCTACCAAAATTACGACCAAGAAAGAGCCTTTTACGGTGAAAAGGACATTTTCGTGCACGATTGCACCTTTGCAGGGCCTGCGGACGGTGAGAGTGCCTTTAAGGAATGTGCGGACGTGCGCGTGCAGAGCTGCGAGTTTGATCTGCGCTATCCCTTCTGGCACGTGAACGGCTTGCAGATCCGCGAATGCGAATTAAAGGAGACCTGCCGCGCAGCCCTTTGGTATTCGTATGATATTGACGTCACAAATACAAAACTGCACGGCATCAAGGCGTTGCGCGAGTGCCGTGACGTACATATTGCAGATTGCACCGTGCGCTCTGCCGAGTTTGGCTGGATGAGCGCAGGGGTAGAGATGCAGGACGTGACTGCCGAGGGCGAATATTTTATGTTCCGCGGCGAAAATTTGCGCTTTGAGAACGTGACCTTCAAGGGCAAGTATTCCTTCCAGTACGTCAAAAACGCGGTGTTTGAGAGCTGCGATCTGGACACCAAGGATGCGTTTTGGCATGCCGAGAACGTGGTGGTGCGTAACTGCCGCGTCAAGGGTGAGTATCTTGCGTGGTATGCCAAGAATATCACCTTTGAAAACTGCACCATCATCGGCACGCAGCCGCTGTGCTATTGTGAGGGGTTAAAGCTGATCAACTGCGAGATGCAGGATTGCGACCTCGCTTTTGAGCGCAGCGAGGTGATGGCAGAGGTCACCACGCCCGTCATCAGCATCAAGAATCCGCTTTCGGGTAAGATTACCGTGCCCGCTGTGGGAGAGATCATTCGCGATATTCCCGAGGCGCAGGGGAAGGTTGAGATTTCGACTTCGTCGAAGTGATATTTCGACTTCGTCGAAGTGATATTGCGGCAAGCCGCAGTGATATTACCGCTTCGCGGTAGTGATATTGCGCCTTTGGCGCAGAGAAAAACAGCCCCGTTGGGGCAGAGAAAAACAGCCCCGATGGGGCTGTTTTTAGCAGCAACCGCTTTCTTCGCACGCATCCTCTGCGTGCGCGCCCGAGAGCAGCTGCAGTGCCGTGCCGAAATTGTAAACGCCGCGGCTGACAGAGCGCATATTGGCGCGCAGCTTGTTTGCCTGCTTGCGCACCATCAAGCCTGCAGCCACCACCGCCACCACAGCCAAAGCAATACCGCCTACCGCCATCATCAAAAATCTTCTGTCAAATATAACCGTTCCCCCCTTTTTTTTCGTTATTGCTATTTTCCCCTGCTTTGGGGATTTTTATGCATAAGATCGGAATAAAAAGGGAGTTTGAGAGTTTTGAGAGACCGCAACAAGATGGGCGTGCGAAAAAAGCCGTCCCCTTTGGGGAAGGGGGCCCGCAGTGGAGCGAAAACGCAGTGAAGCGGAACGTCCGCGGGGAAAGGGGCTGCCTGAACAGCAAGGATTTGTCACATGGGGAAACATCAACAAAGCAGAAAGGGTAAAAAGCGTACTCAATAATGATTTGTTTAGCACAGAATTATACTTTCCCAATCTTTTTACGCGGCCCCTTTCCCCGCGGACACTCACTCCATTGCATTCCGTTCGTTGCGGG
>JAZOVZ010000103.1:0-11698 GCA_045658965.1 Eubacteriales bacterium | reverse complement strand
TATGAGTTTGGTGATCAGATGTTCTCCAGGTAGTTAACAACGTCGCCAACGGTAACAAACTTGTGAATGTCCTCGTCGTCGATCTCAATGTCAATCTTCTCCTCGCACAGCATTACCAGATCGGCAAGCTCGATGGAGTTGATGCCCAGGTCCTTGATCAGCCCAGCGTCCATGGTGATGTCTGCTTCATCGATCTGCAGCTCTTCCACGAACAGATTCTTCAATTTCTCGAACATAGTATATTCCTCCGAATATTTTGCTTATTTGCATAGCACATGGGTATTATATATGATTTTTCCATTTTTGTCAAGTTGATTTTCAAAATTCATGGATTTGCATTGACTTTATTTACAAATTAGAGTAAAATTAAGGTGAAATTTCACAGAAAGGGAGAGAAAAATTATGAACGTCTTAAAAAACAGACCGTTATTCTCTGCCTGCTTGCTCTATATTATATGCGCATTTTGTGCGTATTTTACCGTTCCCAAGATAAAAATTGCATTGTTTTGCGTATCGGGTGTTGCGTTGCTCTTTTGTGCAGTATGTCTTCTGATCAAAAAGCTGCCGCGCAAGATCATGATAGAGGCGGCTGCGCTTGCGCTTTGCGTGCTGCTTGCGTTTGCTGGGTCTTGGCTTGCTTTTGACGCTTCCATGCAAAAATACGAGCGCATTGCCAAACAGGACTCCTGCACCGTCCGCGCGACCGTGACCGAGCGCACGCCGTCCGAATTTATGACGGCTTATCGCGTGCTGGTCTGTGAAGTTGACGGCAAAGCGCAGTATTTTCGCGCATCGTTGGTTTGTGAATTTACGTCGTATTTGCAGGTGGGTGACAGCTTTGAAGCCACGGTCAAGCCCGAAACGCTCAAGGACGCTGCATCCCCCTACTTTGGCGAAAGCGATGCCCTGTCGGACGGCTTGCGCATGCAGCTTACCTGCGAGGGCGAAGACAAGATCGTGCAGGTCTGCGACACTCCCGATGCCGCCCCCGCCATTGCCCTGCCCCTTGTTTCTCTGCACCGACTCAACGACGCGCTCTGCCGCGCCCTGATCGACGTGTGCGGCAAGGAGAGCGGCGGACTTGTGTGCGCTTTGCTGCTTGGCAACCGCTCGTATCTCGGCGGCACGCTCTCTCGCGACTTTTCCCGCGCGGGTGCTTCCCACATGCTTGCGCTGTCGGGTATGCACGTATCGATCTTAATGGGGGCTGTGGGGCTTGCGCTTGCCAAGCTGCGCGTGCACCGCAAGGCGCGTGCCGTGCTGCTGGCAGCTGTTGCAATCGGATATCTGGTGCTGACGGGCATGTCCATATCCGCAACGCGTGCGGTGGTCATGGTGTGCATGCTCCAGCTTTCCTATCTGCTTGCCGCAGATAACGACACGCTGAGCACGCTGGGGCTTGTCGGAACGGGCAT
The DNA here is from genome assembly GCA_045658965.1 of Eubacteriales bacterium. GTDB lineage: Bacteria > Bacillota > Clostridia > Oscillospirales > CAG-272 > SVQP01. The sequence continues at coordinate 10,283 of JAZOVZ010000103.1, read as the reverse complement.
TTTACTGCTCGACCCTTATTCGGTTTGCGACGCGGGCTTTATCCTCTCCTTTGTTGCAACCTTCGGTATCGTGGTATTCGTACCGCCCATGCATGAATACTTGAAGGCGCGCACCGAGTCGCTTGCCAAGCCTCCGCATCATAAGGCAAAGAAACGCATCTTTGGCATTGCGGCAGCGGTTCTGGAAACGCTGCTGATCGGTGTCATTGCCTGCTTTGCCGTGTTCGTGCCCTCCTGCTTTATCATCGGTAATATGTCGCTGTTCTCTCCGATCACCACACTGCTGCTCTCTCCTATCGTTGCCGCGCTTTTGGTGCTTGGGGCGATCACGCTGCTCTTGTGCCCCATCCCGCCGCTTGCCAATTTCTTTGCCACGCTGATCCGCCTTTTGTATGCCCTTTGCACACCTTATCTTGAAAAGGTCTCCGACATAGACGGTGCGCTGCTTGCGCTGACGCACACGACCGTGCAGGTGCTCGGCATTATCTTTTGCGGTGCGGCATTCGTATTGCTGCTACTGCCCTTAAAGCGCAAATGGCTGCTGTCGTTGCCGCCTGCGCTGCTGGTCATTTCTCTTTGCATTTTCTTTCCCGTCAACGCATCTCTCTCCCCGCGCACACTGCATGCTGCGTATACGCACCCGTCCTCGATCTCGGAGGGATTGGTATGCACAGACGGCTATCGCGCATACCTCTGCGACCTTTCCTCGGGCACGGGTACTGCCATGCAAGCAGCCATGCAGGCGGCACAAAATCTGCACGCGACAGAGGTGGGCGCGATCCTTCTGACAGATTGCCGCACGCAGCACGCATCCATGCTTTCGGATCTGTTTGCCGAATACAAGACCGACCGCGTCTATCTGCCGCGCACGGTCGATGCAGATATGCTCGACGCGCAGGCACGCATCCTCGAGATTGCCCGAATGCACCGCGTGGAGCTCGTATTCTATGATTACGGCGATGCGGTCGCGTGGTATGGCGATACGACCGTCACGGTGCATCGCGAGGATCTTGCCCGCTCGACACAGCCCGTGCTTGTGGTCACGCTGCAAAAGGGTGACGCACAGATCTGCATGCTGGGCGCGACGGCACAGCACACAGGGCTTGCAAAGCAGGCAGCACACGCACTTTCGGATGCGGACGCTGTCGTGTGCATGGAGCGCGGACCCAAGCCAAGGCTGACCTTCTCTCTTGAAGGGGTGCACAACGGTGAAGTCGTCTTTGCCACGCGCGCTCTTGCGTCCTATTGTGCCCCCGATAGCCTTGATGGCGTGCACAAAATGACGGTCGATCCCGAAATTGCGTATTTCTCTATTGCAACCGCTCGGGATTAGTGGTATAATGGTATTATTACACGAAAGGTTTATTGTTTATGAAAGGCTTAAAAACCGTTTACATATGCGAGGAATGCTCCTACCGCTCCCCCAAATGGATGGGTAAGTGCCCCTCCTGCGGTGCTTGGAACACCTTTATTGAGGACGTCATCGACACCTCCTCGGGCGCGGATGAGGGCGCACAAAAGCGCAACGCCGCACTCTCCATGGGCGGCGAGCACCACGCGCTGCGCTTTGATCAGCTTTCCTTACCCAATCACATCCGCTATAACACCGGGCTTTGCGAGCTTGACCGCGTGCTTGGCGGCGGCTTGGTGCTTGGCGAGGTGGTACTCTTGTCGGGTGAGCCCGGCATCGGTAAATCCACGCTGCTTTTGCAGATCTCCCAGGCTCTTGGGCAAAACCGCAAGGTGCTGTACGTGTCGGGTGAGGAATCGGGCGGTCAGCTCAAGCTGCGCGCCGACAGACTTGGGGTGCATAGCGACAATCTCTACGTACTGACCGAGACCAACATTGACAGCATTCTGCGCGAATGCGACAAGCTCTCTCCCGACATTCTGATCGTGGACTCGATCCAGACCGTGTGGTCAGACAAGATCAGCTCGGCGCCCGGCAGCATTGCGCAGGTGCGCGAGAACGCCATGGCGTTTATCGGCAAGGCAAAGGGTCAGGGCGTGTCGGTATTTTTAGTCGGTCACGTCAACAAGGAAGGCAGCATTGCAGGTCCGAAAATTTTGGAGCACATGGTGGATGCCGTTCTTTGCTTTGAGGGCGAGAAGCAGCAATCCTACCGCATCATCCGCGCAACAAAAAACAGATACGGCTCGACCAACGAGATCGGCGTATTTGAAATGACCGATAAAGGTCTTGACGAGGTCACCAACCCCTCGGAGATGCTGCTCTCGGGCAGACCCAAGGGCGTTTCCGGCAGCGCGGCAGTTTGCACCGTGCAGGGCACGCGCCCGCTGATTGCGGAGGTGCAGGCGCTGGTGTCGCAGACCTATTTCCCTTCCCCGCGCCGCGTGGCAAACGGCATTGATTACAATAGACTTTGCCTGATCATCGACGTACTGGAAAAGCGTATGGGGCTTAAGTTCTATCAGAATGACGTATATACCAACGTCGTCGGCGGCTTGAAGCTGGACGAAACCGCAGCGGATCTGTCGGTCGCGCTTGCGCTGATCTCCTCGCTCCTTGATCGCGTTGTCCCCGAGGGGCTGATCGCCGTGGGCGAGATCGGACTTTCGGGCGAGGTGCGTGCCGTATCGCACGCCGAAAACCGCGTCAAGGAAGCCGCACGTCTGGGCTTTACCACCGCCGTCATTCCCTACCGTAACGTAGAAAAGCGTCCCTTTGAATGCCCCGGCATCAAGGTGCACGCCATCCGCTCGATCTTTGAGCTGCCCAGCCTGCTTGTAACTATGAACCAAGACGGGCAACAATTTTAATAACTGTATAGGGACTGTGATAAGCAGTCCCTATATTTGAAGACGTGAAGGAGCGTCCGAATGATGAACCTCATCCACCGCAACCGCGTCGATTGTTCTCGGCTTGATCGCCTCGAACGCTCTCCGCTGCGGTCCCCCTTCCCCAGCGGGGCAAGGCTTTCTTCGCGTATCCGTTTGGTTAGGTTGACCGTTACGACGAAGACAATTTTCATATCCGTCCTGCTACTACTTAACGATGAGGGCAACTGAAATAAGCCTTGCCCCGCTGGGGAAGGGGGACCGCAGCGGAAGCAGAAACGAGCAGCGCGAGTTTCAATGACGCGGTTGCGGTGGATGAGGTACATCACACGGACGCTCTTTCACGTCTTAATATCTTAATATATAGTTATTCGCCTCATCCCAACCCACGGTTGATTTTTATTTTTCAAAACTGTCTTTTTGATATGTTGTAACCGCTCTTATTTCATGCTACAATAAACATGCCGGCGAAAATAGTAAAAAGAAGAACACAGGAGAAACCACATGAACATTGGAAAAAACATTTATACACTACGCAAAGAAAAGAAAATCACACAGGCACAGCTTGCGGAAAAGCTGGGCGTTTCGGAGCAAGCCGTATCTAAGTGGGAGAATGATCAATGCGCACCCGACGTCAGCCTATTCCCTCTTTTGGCTGAATTTTTCGGTGTGTCGATCGACCGCTTGTTTGGCTACTACATGAACAGCCACGAGGAGGAGATCAAGGCGATCATCCAAGCAGCTGACGACAGCATGGACACCTATAAAGAGATTGAAATCTTGACCGAGGGTCTTAACAAATACCCCAACAGCCCCGAGCTCAAGATCAATCTTGCCTTTTCCCTTTCCATGGTCAACCGTATCTCGCAAGACCAAGCCGAAAAAGCCGCTGCAATCAAAAAAGCAATCAAGATTTGCACTGAGGTAGTGGATCATTGCGGGGATGCCAAGCAGACAGACCGCGCACTCAATATGCTCAACCGCATTTACAGCGAGATCGGCGAGTACGGCAAGGCAATGGCTGCCATTGAAAAGATGAGCGGCGAAAGCTATTATTTCCGCGTCGTGGGCATTGCCCGTACACTCGCGCACAAGCACGACGATCAGGAGTTGGAGAGATTTGTGGAAAAGAATCTATTTGATTGCTGGCTTGCTATGGATATCAATTTAGATATGCTCACCTCGCGCTTTAGCGAAAACGAGCAATTTGACAAGTCCATCGCGTTCTGCAAGGCTCGCCTCAAGCTGCTTTCCGTATTTGATGACGGCTGCCCCGACTTTTACGCAACGCACAAGTTCTTTACCACACTTTTGCTTGCACATGCATACAGAAAGACCAACAACAAAGCAGCCTGCCTTGACACCCTTTACAGCCTGGCTTCATTGTTTGAGCAGGTTGAGAAAGTTGCAGATGTCGAAGACCATCGTGTCGGCGCACGCAACGCCATGTATTTTGCGCACATGAACAATGACAACATGATGGAAGAATACGCTTACGGCTTCAAGCTTGAAAATATGCTTGGCTCGTTCAACCAATTCTTCGGAGAGGATGCCGATTACCTTGCATTCAAGCAAACCTTACCTGCATAAAAGTAAAACGCCTCACAAATGTGGGGCGTTTTTTGAGTTATGAGTTATGAGCTTGCTGTGCAAGCGTTATGATTGGCTACGCCAAGTTATGATATGATTGCCTTGGTTACTCCAAACTGCCCGAAAGGCATCATAACTACGCAAAGCGTATCATAACTCATAACTTGCCCGCAGGGCAATCATAACTGCGCGCTTGCGCGCTCAACTCCCCTTGATCAGCGAAATGGTCTTTGCCAGCCACATGGCAACGTCGGCGCGGGTGATGGCGGCACTTGCCTGCACGCTGCCGTCGGGCGTTTGCAAAATACCCAGCGAATAGAGTGACACCACGGCGTCCTCGGCAAAGGCAGGCACGGTATCGGTAAAGCTGACAGGCAGCTTTTGATTGGCGTACCCGATCAAGTTGGACAGAATGACCGCCGCTTCTCCGCGCGTAATGATCTCGTTGGGCTTGAAATACAGCTCGCCCTGCTTGCCCACGGCACTCACGTAGCCCTTTTCATAGGCGGTTTTGACGTAACCCTTCATGGCATCGGGGATCTCACCGTCATCCGCAAAGCCGGTGCTTGTAACCGGTGCGCAACTCATGCCAACCGCGTTCATGGCGGTGACGAGAAAATCCACGCGCGACATTTCCCTATCAGGCTCAAAGCAATAAAGGCTGCCCTTCTGCGTACCGCTCATCAGCCCCAGCTCGCTCATGCGCAAAGCGTCGGTCAGACATGCCTTGCCGTCAAGGTCATCGAAATTGCGGCTGACCGTGCACGCTTGCACCGTAATACTGATCTTGCCCGCTGCGCTGTAGTTGCCGTAGCAATCGCGGATAACGTAGGTAAATGCATCCGTGCCCACGTAGTCCTTGCCGGGGCTATAGGTATACGCGCCCGTGGCGGTATCGGTCACGGTCACAATACCCTTCCCGGGATAGCTGACCACCTCAAAGGTCAGCGCGTCGCCCTCGGGATCATAGCCGCCCAGCACACCGCAGGCGGGCGTATTGGCATACACCTGCAGGCTGCTTGACTGTGCGGGCACGGCAGCAGTGGTGGGGGACGCGTTCACGCTTGTCAGCGTGCACACAATGCAGGTCATCTCGTATGCGCTGCCGTCCACGGTAAAGCAAAAGCTGCTCTGCCCTACAGCCGTAGTAGCAGGCTCAAAGGTCAAAAGCGAAAGATCCGCTGCGCGCAGGGTCTGCCCCGTGACCACGCCGTCAGATCCCACGTACAAGGCTCCCTCTTGCGGGTCGGGCAGCTTGGTGATGGTCACGTAATCGATATAGGACAGATTCATGGCGCGGGCAAAATCCTGCTTGCTGAAGGTATAATCGTTGCCCACCAAGGTTGCCACGCGCATGTCGGTCTTGGCGGCAAGCACGTGCAAGGCGGGGCTGAGCGGCACGGGCTTTTGGTCGGCAGCCGATGCACCAAAGGTACAAAGTGCGCAAAGACAGCCCAGCGTCAAGGCGCACACGATCAGAATTTTCCATACAGGTTTCATATTTCACGCTCCTATTTCAAGATTTTCGATACAATGTATGCAAAAATCTCGCGCAGTATGTTTTATTCACACTTTTCGCATTGTAATTTTCATAAATCCATGGTATAATAACTGTTATCACGCAGGAAAGGAGATTTGCATGGAATTTATCATTGATAAAGAGCACCACGGCAGAACCGTGCTTTCTTACGTGCGCTATACCCTGCGCATCTCCTCGCGTATGCTGACCGTGCTCAAGCAGACCGAGGACGGCATCACCGTCAACGGTGCGCACGTGACCGTGCGTTGTGTGCTGAACGAGGGCGACCGACTCTGCCTTGCCATTGACGACACCGCCGAGCGCGCCTCTCATAACGTGCCGCCCGTGGATATCCCCATCGAGGTGCTTTACGAGGACACGCACGTCATTGCCATGAACAAGCCGCCGCACATGCCCACGCACCCCTCGCACAATCACCATGACGATACGCTTGCCAATGCGCTGGCATACAGATACGCACAGGACGGTGTTCCCTTTGTGTTCCGCCCCATGGGTCGCCTTGACCGCAACACGTCGGGCGTGGTGCTTGCCGCCAAGGACAAGGTGGCGTCCGGCATGCTGACCGCTGCTATCAAGGCGGGCGAGGTGCAAAAGACCTACCTTGCCATTGTCACGGGAGAGCTGCCCGCGGACGGCAAAATACACACCATTGAGTGCGGCATCCGCCGCATGGCGGACAGCGTCATCATGCGCACGACCTGCCCCGACTCCACCGATCCCAGCGAAGCGTCGGTCACCGATTACGAGGTGCTGGACGCCCGTGACGGTCTTTCACTTGTGCGTGTCAAGCCGCGTACGGGACGCACGCATCAGATCCGCGTGCACTTTGCGCATATCGGTCACCCTCTGCTTGGCGACGATCTTTACGGCACACCCGACGCGCGCATCGATCGCCACGCCCTGCATGCGCTCAGCTTGGAATTTCCCTTACCTTTTTCAGAGCAGCGCATATGCGTAAGTGCCCCCGTTGCACAGGACATGCTTGCGCTGATACATCAATATTTCCCGAGGTACTCATGAAAAAACAAAACGAATCCGTTTTGCCGTCGGTCATCACGGCAAAGGAATACGCCGCGCTTTCCACCCAAGAGCGCGAGGAATGGCGCGCTGTGCATCCTCGTCACGAGCGGCTGCCCAAATGGTGTCTTGTCTGCTATGGCATCGCCGCCCTTGCGCTACTCATTTATCTGGCGGCACGCATCTTTCCCGCTTTTGCGGATCTGTTCAATCAAAACGTCAGCGAGGTCTTTCGCCGCACGCTTGCCGCACTGACCGGCTGGATCCCCTTCTCGCTGGGTGAGGCACTGCTCCTGCTTTTACCCGTCATCTTCGGACTTGCGGTCTGGTACGCTGCCAAGTACCGCTGTGACACCTGGCGCAGCACGTGGAGCTTTGTGGGTATCCTGATGGCGGTCATCTGCCTGTTGCTTTCCATGTTCGTGTTCACCTTTGCCACCGGCTATCACGGCAGAACGCTTGACCACAAGCTGGGGCTGGCGCAAAAGGAAGTCAGCGCCGAGGAGCTGTACCAAACCGCGCTGATCCTTGCAGAAAAAGTCAACGAGGAGCACGAGAACATGACATATGCCGCAGACGGCTTTTCGGTCATGCCCTACTCGCTCTCCGAGATGAACGATAAGCTGCTGGACGCGTACGATACCTTTTGCGGGGAGCACAAATTCATTGACCATTACGATACCAGACTCAAGCCGGTCATGCTCAGCGAGCTGATGAATTACACGCACATTACGGGCGTTTACTCCTACTTTACGGGTGAAGCGAACATTGATATTGCCTTCCCCGACTACACCATTCCTTTCACCGCAGCGCACGAGCTGGCACACCAGCGCGGTATCGCAAGAGAGGACGAAGCCAACATGATAGCGTTTCTTGTGTGCATGAAATCGGACGATCCCTATATCCGCTACAGCGCATATCTCAATATGTACGAGTACGTGGCAAACGCCCTTTACCAAGCCGATTCCGAGCTTTACGCCAAGGCAAGCGGCGCGTTACAAGCAGACGTCAAGAGCGAAATGATCGCTTACTCAAACTTTTTTTCCAAGTATCAGAACAGCACCGCAGGCTCGGTTTCGGGCGCGGTCAACGACACTTTTCTGAAGTTCCAAGGCACCGAGGGCACCGCCAGCTACGGCATGGTGGTTGATCTGACCGTGGCGTATTACAAGCATCTGGGCTTGGTAACCGAATAACGTAACAAACACTCTCAAGGCTGCATACAGTGGCTTTGAGGGTGTTTTTTTGCTTTGCTGACAGCATGCGTCGGCAGACGCAATTGCCCCCTTTTCCGGGGCTTTTTTTGCGCTTGTTTGCACGTGTGTTATGTCGTGGTACGTCGTAAAATGTCGTAGTACGACATATGTTATGAACATGTCATTTACCATTTATCTTTAATTTCGACACATTGTTATGATATTCGTTATATTTTTCTTGTGGTGCGATATGTAACAAGTGCATTTAGAACAGTTGTTCTTGTGTCTTGGTGCGACATTGTGTGACAATTATCGATTTCTTGTTGGAATTATTTTGTAAAGATTTTGTTAACAATAAGAAAAATCTATTTACTTAATAATTATAATATGCTATAATAAATGCACGCTGACACAGGTGACAGAAAGCGACACGAACGACGCTTTTTCGACCGTGCGACATTGGCAAGGCACACCCAAATTCATCAAGGCAATTTTGGAGATTACTATGGAAAAGATCATTATCAACGGCGGACTTCCCCTCAATGGCGACGTGTATATTGACGGCATGAAGAATGCTGCCCTGCCTATCATTGCCGCTACCTTGCTTTGTCAGGACACCTGTATCATCGAAAACGTACCCGCCGTCAGCGACATCGCAATGCTGCTTGACATCATCAAGGGCATGGGTGCCGAGGTGGAGTATCTTGACAAAACCGTCGTCAGCATCAATGCAACAAACGTGCAGCCCGGCTGCTCTCCCTACGATCTCGTTTGCAAGATCAGAGGCTCGGCATATATCATCGGCGCGGAGATCGGCAGATTCGGCACAGCGCACGTAGGCTACCCCGGCGGCTGTGATTTCGGCGTTCGTCCGCTTGATCTGCACCTGATGGGCTTTGAAGCTCTGGGCGCAAAGATCTCTGTTGAGCAGGGTTATATCAATGCCGTTTCCCCCATGGGTCTGCACGGCAACTCGATCTATTTCCGCATCCCTTCCGTTGGCGCAACCGTCAACTGCATTCTCGCATCCGTTTTTGCCGATGGCGTGACCACCATCGAGGGCGCAGCACAGGAGCCCCACATTGTCGACATGGCAAACTTCTTAAACAACTGTGGCGCGGACATTACCGGTGCAGGCACCTCCAGCATCAAGGTGCGCGGTGTCAAGTCCCTTAAGGGCTGCCGCCACACCATCGTGCCCGATATGATCGAGGCAGGCACTTACATGGCTGCCGCTGCTATGGCGGGCGGCTGCGTATGCGTACATAACGTCATTCCCAAGCACATGGAATCGGTCTGCTCGGTTCTGTCGAGAATGGGCGTCAAGCTGGATATCGGCACCGACACCATCACCGTGCACAGCGACGGTAAGCTGATCGCGACCGACGTCGTGACCCAGCCCTACCCCGGCTTCCCCACCGATATGCACCCCCAGATCAGCGCGCTGATGTGCGTTGCAGAGGGCGTTTCCCGCATGAGCGAAATGGTTTGGGACAACCGCTTCAGATACATCAACGAGTTCCAGAAGATGGGTCCGATGATCTCGGTCTCCGACAGAACCGCATCCTTTAACGGCAATCAAAAGCTTTCCGGTGCCCCCGTGGTCTCCACCGACCTGCGTGCAGGCGCGGCACTCATCATCCTTGCGCTTCGTGCGCAAGGCACCTCGCAGATCTCCAAGATCTCGCTGATCGAGCGCGGCTACGACAACATCGTCGGCAAGCTGGCAGCACTTGGCGCAGACATCAAGAGAGTGGAAGAATGATGCAATAAACAAAAAAACCCCTCCCCTTGGCGCACCTGCTCTATCGCAGGTGCGCCAGTTATATTCGCCTTTGGCGAGTGATATGCACAAGTGCGTGATATTGCCTATGGCAGTGATATGCGCTTCGCGCGTTGGGTTTTCGGGCGAATATAATATCACTGCGACCATCGGGAGCAATATCACTACGAGTGAAACGAGTAATATCACGCCGAGCAAATGCGAAGCATATCACTTTTGTTCGTATTTGTGTCCACAAATGCAGTGCTTGCCAAGAAAAAAAAGGATAGGGAACGCAAAAATTCCCTATCCTTTTTCTTTTCGTTTTGCAAAAAGGAAGCAGGGGGAGGCCGTGGCGTGCCGCCGCGGCCTTCCCCCG